>NZ_JBIQHY010000228.1:0-2864 GCF_044508335.1 Actinomadura sp. | reverse complement strand
CTCGGTAGATGCCAAGGTTGGAAGCCTGGATGAGCACCTGAAACGCTTCCTCAAGCGGGCTACCGCAGGGTGGGTGGCCGTCCTGCTGGAAGAGGCCGGAGCGCTCTCCATCGACCGTTCACCACCCTCGCGCATCAAGCTACGAGCCGGCTGGTGACGCTCGGCGGCATGAGAATGCGTGCAGTTATCGCGGGGTGTGCTGCGATTGCCCGCTCGGGTCCGCGGGCGACCAGTCGCTGTCAGCCGATCCGTTCGGTCAGCGCGACGACGATTCCCGGACGGATGGTCAAGGCGCCCTCAGATAGCGTAGGACGGCCAGGACGCGGCGGTGGTCGCTGCCGGTGGGCGTGAGGCCGAGCTTGGTGAAGATGTTCGCGATGTGCTTCTCCACGGCCCGCTCGGTGACCACCAGGGACGCGGCGATCGCAGCGTTCGTCCGGCCCTCCGCCATCAGGCCGAGCACCTCCCGCTCGCGCGGGGTGAGGGATGTGAGCCCGTCGTCGCGCCGGGCGGCGCCGAGCAGGTGCGCCACGACCTCCGGGTCGAGCGCGGTGCCCCCGGCGGCGACACGGTTCAGCGCGTCCACGAAGTCGTCGAGGTCGGACACCCGCTCCTTCAGCAGGTAGCCGACGCCGGCGGGCGACCCGGCCAGCAGTTCGGCCGCGTACCGCGTCTCCACGTACTGAGAGAACAGCAAGATGCCGAGCCCGGGGTGGACGCGGCGCAACTCGATCGCGGCGTGCAGGCCCTCGTCGGTGTGCGTCGGCGGCATCCGGATGTCCACCACGGCGACGTCCGGTCCGTGTTCGGCAACGGCCGCGTGCAGCGCGGGCGCGTCGCCGACCGCCGCCACCACCGAGTGGCCGCGCAGCCCGAGCAGGTGGGCGAGGCCGTCCCGCAGGATCACCGCATCCTCGGCGATCACCACGCGCAGACCGGTCACGAGGTGGTGAGGGGAAGCGTGACGGTCACGGTGGTCGGTCCTCCCTGGGGGCTCAGCACGGACAGTTCGCCGTCCACCGTACGCACCCGCTCGGCCAGCCCGGCGAGCCCGCCGCCGGCACGGGTCCGCGCGCCGCCCTTCCCGTCGTCGGTGACCGATAGCCGCAGCGTGCCGTCCCCCGGTTGGACGGCGGACACCGCGACCCGGCGGGCCGCGGCGTGCCGTCCCGCGTTGGCGAGCAGCTCGGCGGTGCAGAAGTAGGCGATCGACTCGATCGCCGCGGACGGCCGGACCCGCAGGTCCATCTCGAGCTCCGTCGGGACGGGGCTGCGGGCGGCGAGGGTCGCCAGCGCCGCGTCCAGCCCCTGGTCCAGGACGGGCGGATGGATACCGCGGACCAGCTCGCGCAGCTCGGCGATCGCCTCCCGCGCGCCGGTGCGGGCGGCGGCGACCAGCTCGCGGGCGTGCTCGGGGGTGTCGTCCGGAAGGGCCTCTTGCAGCGCGGTCAGGGTCATGGTCAGCGAGACGAGCCGCACCTGGGCGCCGTCGTGCAGGTCCCGCTCGATCCGGCGGAGCGTCGCCGCCGCGTCCTCGACCGCGTACGACCGGCTCCGTTCAAGGTCGCGGATGCGCGCATCGTCCGGCCGCGGTCCGAGCAGCGACCGCAGCACCGCCACGTCGAGACGGACGGCCAGCCGGACGGCCCGCGGCGCCACCGCGAGCAGGACGACGCCGGCCAGCGCCACCAGCAGGCTGCGCTGCCACGTGTCGAAGTAGAACCCGCCGACGACCAGGCCCTTCCGAATCCCACCGCTCTGGTCGCGGGTGGTGATCTCGTTGAGGTGCAGGGGGAGCTGGATCGGATACGTGAGCAGGAGGAACCCGTACACCCAGGTCACGAGCACCACGGCGACGCCGAGGACGGCCAGCGGGAACCGCACGAGCAGATGCAGGAACGCGCGGTAGCCGCTGGTGTCGTGCGCGTCCTGCACCCAGGCCCGCAGCCCGGCCCGCGTCCGCGGCAGGCCGGGCGCCGGCACTCGCTCATCCAGGAGGACGGCCGCGAGCCGGCGGTGCAGTTCCCCGAACCGGCAGGCGCCACGCAACACCGCCGCCGTCGCGGCCCCGCCCAGCCGGGTGACCGACAGGACGATGCCGAGCGCACCCGAGAACACCGCGTAACACAGCCCGGCCAGGGCGACCGGGGCACTGACGAGCAGGTAGAGCGCCTCCGTTCCGGCCCGGCGGACCGCCGGGCCCCGCGGCACCTGTGTCATCGCGCCATCGTCCCATTCGGCGCTGTCCCGCCGAAGACGCGAAGCATCAGGCGAGCCTGGAGCGTAGTGGTGCCCCGCATCAAAGCGGGCATCAGCAGCAGCATCACCAGCCCGCCCGCCGCGTGGACGGCCCAGGCTCCGGCGAGCGTCGGGCCGCCCCAGGAACTGTCCAGCGAACCTCCCATCCCGATGAGCCAGCGGGCCGGGTAGAGCAGGTTGAGCACGACGATCGCCCACCCGTACGCGGCCGCCAGGAGCGACAGGGCGCCGAGCGGCAGCGACAAGAGGGCGTGCAGGATCGTTCGGAACCGTCCTGGACGTGCGGACGGCACGCCCAGCAGGCGGTGCGCGAGCGCGGGTTGCACCCGGACCCCCGTGAGCGAGGCCAGCCCGGCAGGCAGGGCCGCGAGCGCATACGCGGATCGCCGCCAGAGCGGTGGGCCGAAGCGGGACCGGCGCGTGATAACGGAGAGGAGGATCGCCATGGGACACCTTCCGAGCTACGTGGACGGATGTCTCCAGGCTCGTCCCCAGGACGCCCTCGGAGCGATCGTGGGAGCAGGCGGATCGGGGTTCGGTTAACCTCACCCCTGCCCGCGGCGCAGGACGGTCCCGGGCAAGCCCCGGCAGGGCGCACAGCGCCT
>NZ_JBIQHY010000117.1:8294-21321 GCF_044508335.1 Actinomadura sp. | reverse complement strand
GTCCAAGAGGGTTTGGATTGTCCTCGTCCAAGAGGGGTCAATTGTCGTCCCGTGGGTCGTCAGCCGCCTAGGGCCGCGGCCAGTTTGGCGGCTGCCTTGGGGTTCACCCGGACCGCGCCGCGCATGTTGCGGGTGTAGACGTTCTGGACCTGGACCACCGTGCCCCGGCGCGGTGCGGCGATCATCTTGCCGTCGCCCAGGTAGAGGGCGATGTGCGAGATGTAGCCGGGGGCGGTCGGGTCGTTCGCCCAGATGAGCATGTCGCCCGGCTCGGCCTTGCTGTACGGGATCACCCAGCCGGCGCGGGCCTGGTCGGCGGCGACGCGCGGCAGCCTGATGCCGGCCTTAGCGAACGCGAACTGCATCAGGCCGGAGCAGTCGTAGCCGCCCTCGGCCTCCGACTCGCCGCCCCACACGTACGGCCAGCCGAGCCGCGTGTACGCCGCCTTGATGACCGTCCGCACCTGCTGCGCGGTCATGACCTGGCCGTTAGAGGCGGACGACTTCGGGAAGTCGATCTCCGGGTTGACCGCGACGGCCTTCGCCTGCTTCGGCAGGACCTTGCGGAGCTTCTTGATGAACGTCTTCGGCTTGGTCTTCGGGACGCTGATCAGCATCGCGTTGCCGCTCGGCATCCCGAGGGCCTGCGCGGTGGCGTGCGAGATGACCGCGTCGACGTCGCTGATGCCCATCGTCGCGTAGGCGCCGACGCGCAGCTGCGACTGGTGCCGCTTGCCGCCCACGGGCACCCGGCTGCCGAGCTCGACGCCGCCGTCGCTGCCCATCGTGAACGAGATCGCCACGTCCCCGGACGCCACGTTGCGCCAGAGCGCGTCGGACTTGGCCGTCGGCTTCGGCGTGTAGTTGCGGAACGTGGACGGGTTCACGCCCATCAGGCCGACCCGCTTGCCCGCGACCATCCCCTGCACGGCGTCCACGACCTCGACGCCCTGCACGCCCTTGGCGCCGCGGATCTTCTGCACGACGTCCGCGGGCAGCGACTGCGGGGCCGCCACCAGGACGTGCGGGGAAAGCCGCTTGCCGAGCGGCGCGACCGCCAGGTTCGTGCTGCCGGACGCGGCCACGTACCGGGCGCGCTTCTCGTCCTGCCGGGACTGCGCGGGGGCGTCGTCGTGCGCGATGAGCACGGCCACATCGGCGGCGAGGGTCGTGAGCACCGAAACGCCGATGATCGCTGGTAGGACCCGGCGGTTCGGCTTTCCCACTGCCACACTCCTCGAAGGTCGCCCTGCGCCCTGACCGTCCTGACACACGACTATGACTCAGATGGCCGGCCATCGTCCAGATACCCGGGACGCCACCCGGCACCCTCGCCCGCTCTGCCCCATCCGGTCAGTTCCACCTCGGCTACTCATTGGTAACACAAAGCCGGAGCGAGACCAAGGTCACGTTGCCACAAAGTGGATTATCAGTCCAATTGCCCACGTAGTCATTGCCCACGTAGTTCACGAGCGAGGTCGGCCGGGGTCGTCACCGGCAGCCGGCACACGAACCCGCGGCACACGTACGCCGCCGGCGCGCCGCCGACCAGGCCGCGCCCCTCCAGCAGCGGGACGCCCCCCGCGCCGGGCGGGCCGGGGCTCACCACCGCGCCGGGCGCCGCCGCCATGAGGGCCGTGCGGTGCAGGGCCTTCGTGCGCTCGTCGGCCGGGTCGCCGATCACCGCGATCTCCACCGGGCCCGCCGCGTGCGCCTCCGCCACGGCCAGCCCCCAGCCCGCGAAGCGCGCGTGCTCGCGGGCCAGCGCCCCGGCCGGGGCCAGCGCCGCCTCGGCGGCCTGCCGGTGCCGGTCGGAGCCGGTGAGCGCCGCGAACGACAGCAGCGCCCCGGCCGCCGCGAACTGCCCGGACGGGGTCGCGTTGTCGGTCGGGTCCTGCGGGCGCCGGAACAGCCGCTCCGCGTCGTCGGCGGTGTCGTAGAAGCCGCCCGAACCGTCCGCGAACCGTTCGAGGACGGTGTTCAGCAGCTCGCCGGCCAGCCGCACGTGCCGAGGCTCCCCCGTGACGCCGTGCAGGGCGATCAGGCCCTCGGCCACGTCGGCGTAGTCCTCCAGGACGCCGGCGTTGGCGCCCGCGACGCCGTCCTTGGACGTCCGGGTGAGCCGCCCGTCGCGCTCGTGCACGTCCGCCAGGAGCCGCGCCACCTCCTCGGCCGCCCGGACGAGGTCAGGCCGGTCGAACAGCGCGCCGCACTCGGCCAGCGCGGCGATCGCGAGCCCGTTCCACGCCGCCACGACCTTGTCGTCCCGGGCGGGGGGAACCCTGTGCGCGCGCGCCGACAGCAGGGCCGTCCGCACGCGCTCGTACCGTTCGGCGTCGTCCGGGTCGCTCAGGAGCTGCAGGACCGAGGTCCCGCGCTCGAACGTCCCCGCGACCTCGAACAGGTCCTCCGCGAACGCGCCGTCGTCCTCGCCGAGCACCTCGCGGAGCTGCTCCGGCGTCCACACGTAGTACTTGCCCTCGACGCCCTCGCTGTCGGCGTCCAGCGCCGACGCGAGCCCGCCCTGGTCGGTGCGCAGGTCGCGGAGCATCCAGTCGCACGTCTCCAGCGCGATCCGCCGCGCGAACGGCGTCCCGGTGAGCCGCCACCAGTGCGCGTAGACCCGCGCCAGCAGCGCGTTGTCGTAGAGCATCTTCTCGAAGTGCGGGACGACCCACTGCGCGTCCACGGAGTACCGCGCGAACCCGCCGCCGAGCTGGTCGTACATCCCGCCCCGGGCCATCGCCTCCAGGGTGTGCGACGCCATCGCGAGCGACTCCTCGTCGCCCGTCCGCGCATGGTGGCGCAGCAGGAACTCCAGCGCCATGGACGGCGGGAACTTGGGGGCGCCCCCGAACCCGCCGCGCGCCTTGTCGTACGACGCGGCGAGCACCTTCACCGCGTGGGCGAGCAGTTCCTCACCGGGCGCCTGCGCCCCGGCCAGCCCCGACCCCCGCGAGGTGAGCGCGGTGACGACCTGCTGCCCCTGCCCGACCACCTCGTCGCGCTGCTCCGTCCACGCCTTGTGGACGGCCTGCAGCAGCGCCTGGAACTGCGTGCGCGGAAAGTACGTCCCGCAGTAGAACGGATGCCCGTCCGGGGTCATGAACACCGTCATCGGCCACCCGCCCTGGCCCGTCATGGCCTGGGTCGCCTCCATGTAGACGGCGTCGATGTCCGGCCGCTCCTCCCGGTCCACCTTGATGTTCACGAACAGCTCGTTCATGACCCGCGCGGTCTCTTCGTCCTCAAAGGACTGGTGAGCCATCACATGGCACCAGTGGCAGGCGGCATATCCGACGGAAAGGAGAACGGGGACATCTCGCCGCCGCGCCTCGGCGAAAGCCTCGTCACTCCACTCCCACCAGTCCACCGGGTTCCCGGCGTGCTGGAGCAGGTACGGGCTTGTCGCGTCCTTGAGCCGGTTCATGCACCCGATCCTGCCCGATGGGGCCGCCGCATCACTCCCCCTGAGCCGCCACTACTCGGACAGGTCGGCGAGGGCGGGTTCTATGGCGCGGTGGAAAGTGGGGTAGGCGTAGATCATGTCGCGCAGGCCGGCGGTCGGGGTCTCGGTGTGGACGGCGACGGCGAGGAAGCCGAGGACTTCGCCGGCGGACGGGCCGACGGCGGTGGCGCCGACCAGGGTGCCCCATTCGGCGTTCTCGACCAGCTTGATGAAGCCGTCGTTGCCGGCCTTGTGGATCCAGCCGCGGGCCGAGTCGGGGATCTGCGACATGCCGGTGCGGACGGGGAGGTTCTGGTCGCGGGCCTGCGCTTCGGTGAGGCCCACGGACGCGATCTCGGGGTCGGTGAAGGTGACGCGGGGAACGGCGCGGTAGGCGGCGGGCGGGCCCTCCTCGCCGAGGATGTCGCGGGCGGCGATGGCGGCCTGGTACATGGAGACGTGCGTGAACGCGCCCATTCCGGTGATGTCGCCGATCGCCCACACGCCGTCGGCGGCGCGCATGTGGCCGTCGACGGAGAGGCTGCGGGCGTTCTCGTCCAGGCCGACGCGGTCGAGGCCGAGGCCCTTCAGATTGGGGCGGCGCCCGGTCGCGACCAGGAGGCGGTCGGCGGAGAGCGACTCGTCGCCGAGGCGCATGGTGAACTCGCCGCCGTCGTGGCGGACACCGGTCACGTTCACGCCGGTGCGGACGCCGATGCCCTCGCGTTCGAAGACCTTCTGGATCAGGGCGCTCGACTCCGGCTCCTCGTTCATGAGGAGGCGGTCGGCGGCCTCGACGACGGTGACGCGGCTGCCGAAGCGGGAGAAGACCTGCGCCATCTCCGCGCCGACCACGCCGCCGCCGAGGACGAGGAGCGAGGCGGGGACCTCGGTGGCCTTGACGGCCTCCCGGTTCGTCCAGTACGGGGTGCCGGCGAGGCCGTCGATGGGCGGGGCGGTCGGCGCTGTTCCGGTATTGAGGAGGATGCCCCGGCGGGCGCGGAAGACCTGGCCGTTCACCGCGACCTCGCCGGGGGCGGTGATGCGGCCCTCGCCCCGGACCAGCCGGACGCCCTTGCCGGTGAGGCGGTCGGCGGCGACCTTGTCGTCCCACGAGTCGGTCGCCTCGTCCCTGATGCGGGCCGCGACCGGCGCCCAGTCGGCGTCCACGGTCGCCTTGCCCGCCATCCCGGGGATGCGGCGGGCCTCTTCGACCATCCCCGCCGCGCGCACCATCATCTTGGTGGGGACGCACGCGTAGTAGGGGCATTCGCCGCCGACCAGCCGGGACTCCACGGCGACGACCGACAGGCCGGCCTCCGCCAGCCTCCCCGCGGCGTCCTCTCCCCCTGGGCCCGTCCCGATCACCACGACATCGCACTCATCAGCCATGCCGTCAATCCTCCCCACGTTTCGCCCCGGTTAGGCGGCGCGGCGGCAGGGGGATCCGGTCGAGGTCGTGGACGAGGGTGATCTCGCCGCCGAACGCGGCGGACGCCTCGTCCAGGTAGCGGTGCTCGTCCTCGGCGGGGTACCGCTCGGAGAAGTGCGTGAGGACCAGATGCCGGACGCCCGCCTCCGCCGCGACCGCGCCCGCCTGCGCCGCCGTCAGGTGACCGTACTCGGCCGCCAGATCCGCGTCCTCGTGCAGGAACGTGGATTCGATGACGAGCATGTCCACGCCGTCGGCCAGTTCACGGACTCCGTCGCAGAGCCGGGTGTCCATGACGAAGGCGACCTTCTGCCCTGGACGGGGCACGCTGCACTCGTCGAGGGTCACCGTGCGGCCGTCCGGTGCGGTGACGCGGCCCTCCTCCTGGAGCCGCCGGATCATCGGCCCCCGGACGCCCCGCGCGGCGAGTTCGGCGGGCAGCATGGTGCGCCCGTCCGGTTCCTCCAGCCGGTACCCGTACGCCTCGACCGGGTGCGACAGCCGCCGCGCGACCAGGGTGAACGGGGCGTCCCCGGTGTCGAGCGCCATCCGGTCGCCGGAGACCGGGCGCTCGCGGACCACGTCGGTGTCGCGGAAGACGGCGGCGTGCCGCAGCCGCTCCCAGTACCGCCGCCCGCTCGCCGGGAACGCCGCGTCCACCGGGTGCTCGACGCCGTCGCGGGCGATCCGCTGGACGACTCCGGGCACGCCGAGGCAGTGGTCGCCGTGGAAGTGCGTCACGCAGATCCAGGTCACGTCGTTCGCGGAGACCCCGGCCCGCGACATCTGCCGCTGCGTCCCCTCGCCCGGGTCGAACAGCACGCCGCGGCCGTCCCAGCGCAGCAGGTAGCCGTTGTGGTTGCGGGCCTTCGTGGGCACCGCGCTGGCGGACCCGAGGACGATCAGATCGCGAACCGACATCCCCCCATGGTGCCTGGCGGCGGCGCCGTGCAAGCGCTTGGTTATTCTGTGCGCGATACAGGCGAACCAGGGAGGCCCCGTTGGCCGGCAGCAAGCGCGACCAGATCAAGATGACGCCGGACGAGGTGGCGTCCTACCTCGCGGACAACTACAAGGTGCAGGTCGCCACCATCGGGAAGGACGGCGCCCCCCACCTCGTCACGATGTTCTACGCGCTGCTCGACGGCAAGATCGCCTTCACCACGTACAAGGCGTCGCAGAAGGTGCTGAACCTGCGCCGCAACCCGACCATGACCTGCCTGGTCGAGGACGGCGTCGAGTACGGCGAGCTGCGCGGCGTCGCGCTGTACGGCCGCGGCCTCGTCATCGAGGACCCGAAGCAGCGCAGCCTGGTCGGCATGGTGGTCGGCTCCCGGATGGCGGGCCTCCCCGTCCCGGAGATCGGCGAGCCGGTCGACCCGGTGATCGCGGAGGGCATCGAGCAGGCCCTCGCCAAGCGCGTCCTCATCGTCATGGAGCCCGACCGCATAGTCAGCTGGAACCACCGCAAGATCTAACCCTGGGTCAGCAGCCCACGGGTCGGGCGGCCGCAGGGCGCCCAGCGCCCGAAGGCCGCACGACCCGCCGAGCCGGGCGACCGCAGCGCCCGCCGCACACCCGCACGGTCACGACCCACCAGCACCGCGGCGCGAGGATCGACCGGCTCGCGGCGGGGGTTCCAGGGGGTCGCCCCCCTGGGTCAGCAGCCCACGGGTCGGGCGGCCGCAGGGCGCCCAGCGCCCGAAGGCCGCACGACCCGCCGAGCCGGGCGACCGCAGCGCCCGCCGCACACCCGCACGGTCACGACCCACCAGCACCGCGGCGCGAGGATCGACCGGCTCGCGGCGGGGGTTCCAGGGGGTCGCCCCCCTGGGTCAACAGCGCTTGAATCAGTGCGGCGGTCTCTGCGGCGTGGTCGGCTCGCTGGTGGGCGGCGTCGGCGATGTGGACGAACATGGCCGCCTGTTCGCGGGGCGTGCCGTGCTCGCGCAGGATCTCCAGCGCTTGGCCGAAGAAGTTGGTGGCTGCCACGGGGCGGCGTACGCGCAGGTATGCCTCGCCCAGGGTGGTCAGGGCGCGGGCCCGGTTGCGGTGGTCGGGGTCGGGGAGGGCGGCGAATTCTTCCGGGAGCGGGCCGAGCAGGTCGATGGCGCGGTCCAGGGCGCCCGTTTTGACGAGGGCGCGGGCGAGGTCGTGGCGGGCCACCAGGATGGCGTGCGGGTCGCCGTCCTGTTCTGCCCGGTCGAGGCGCTCCTGCATGACCTCTGCGGCTTCGGCCCAGCGTTCGCGGTCGAGGAGGGCCGCGCCCTGGGGATCGTCGCCGGCGGTCGCGGGGGTGAGGGTGTGGTCGAGCAGGCGGCGGAGCGCGGCCTCGGCCTCGTCCTGGCCGACCTTTGCCCGCACTTCGTCGCGGACGTCGCCGGGCAGGCTGAAGCGGTCACCGGACGCGGTGACGAGGCCGCGCTCGGTCAGCGCCGCCAGCAGCTCGCGGGCCTCGGCCTCGGGCACGCCGGCGAGGGCGGCGGCCGCGGCCGGGCCGATCTCGTCGGCGGGCGGCAGGCTCAGCAGGCCGAGCAGCCGGGCCGCGGCCGGGGCGAGCTCCCGGTAGGCGTCCTCGAAGTTCGCGCGCACGAGGAGGGTCCTCCCCGGGCGCGGCCCGATCGAACCGGCCGCCGTCAGGCGTCGCCGGCGGGGCCCTTCGCCCGCGCGGCGCTCTCGGCCTCCTGCTCGCGCTCCCACTCCTGCTGCTTCAGGTCCTCCTCGCGGGGGGCCTGGATCTTCTTCATCTGCTTGGTCATCGAGCGGATCAGGAAGACGGTCGCGGCCAGGAGGGCGAGGAAGACCATGAAGCCGAGGACGCCGGGAGTGACCGTGTCGTCGTTCAGCGGCATGGCGTAGAGGGGCGGCATCACAGACACACCTTCTCCCGGATGCCGGCGAACAGGTCGTCCTCCGGCACCTCGGTGTCGACGAGGGACCTGGCCAAATGGTAGTCCTCGGTCGGCCATGCCTCACGCTGGATGTCCAGCGGGACGACGAACCAGAACCCGTTGGGGTCGATCTGCGTGGCGTGGGCGAGGAGGGCGCGGTCCCTGGTCTCGAAATGGTCGGCGCACGGGACGCGGGTGGTCACGTCCCACTTGGCGCGCGTGCCGTCGTCGTCCTCGAAGCGCTTCATCCAGTCGCCGTAGGGCGACTCAAGGCCGGCCTTCTCCATCGCCGTGTGCAGCGCGAGGATGCGGTCCTTGCTGAACGTCATGTGGTAGTAGAGCTTGAGCGGCTGCCAGGGCTCGCCCGCGCCGGGGTAGCGCTCCGGGTCGCCCGCGGCCTCGAACGCCTCCACCGACACCTCGTGGCACTTCACGTGGTCGGGGTGGGGGTACCCGCCCTTCTCGTCGTAGGTGAGCATCACGTGCGGGCGGAAGTCGCGGACGGCGCGCACCAGCGGCTCGGCGGCGGTCTCCAGCGGCTCCAGCGCGAAGCAGCCCTCCGGCAGGGGCGGCGGCGGGTCGCCCTCGGGGAAGCCGGAGTCGACGAAGCCGAGCCAGCGCTGCCGGACGCCGAGGATCTCGCGGGCCCGCGCCATCTCCTCCTGGCGGACCTTGCCGATGTCGGCCTTGATCTCCGGCCGGTCCATCGCGGGGTTCAGGATGTCGCCGCGCTCGCCGCCCGTGCAGGTGACGACGAGGACCTCGACGCCGTCCGCCACGTACTTCGCCATCGTGGCCGCGCCCTTGCTGGACTCGTCGTCGGGGTGGGCGTGCACCGCCATGAGCCGCAGCGGCTCGGCTCCGCCGCCGCACGGCCGGTCGAGCGTCGTACCGTCGATGACCTCGGACACGGATCTTCCTCTCGGGACTCTTTCCTTTGGCGCCCCCCGGTTCGAGGCATGCGCCGGCACAGACGAGAATTGTCCCTGACAACGTCCGCACACCGCACGGAGATTCCCCGCCATGACGACGAGCGTGTCGAAACCAGCGGCGCCCGCCGAACCCCGGCGGGGCAGGCTCGGGATGGTGGTCGCCGGCTCGCTGGCGGCGCTGCTGGCGGGCGGCATCGGGATTCTCGCCGCGTACACCGGGCAGACTCCGGGGATCGTCCCGCAGACCGTGTCCTACGACATCACCGACACCTCGGTGACGATCAACTACACGGTCGCCAAGGGGACGGACGACGAAGTCCGCTGCACGGTGGACGCGTACGACACCGACTTCGCGATCCTTGCGCAGAAGGAGGTCTCAGTGCCGGCCGGGAAGTCCAGCGTCAAGGGGACGGAGACCCTGGCGACGCCGCGGCGGGCCACCGGAGCCCGGATCCGCGACTGCCGCACGGGCTGAACCCTCCGCGGGACGGTATGCCGGGTGAACGGCGAACAACGATTGGCGGATTGCGGACGCCGAGTTCAGGGAACCTTTACCCGCACACACCGGATAGGCTAGAGGTTTCACCCGGCCGCACTTCATGTCGATGTGACACCCACCCGCGTGGGCGGGTGAGGATCGCAACATGTGGATGAGGAGTACCCGTGACCGAGACCCGCGCTGACAACGTCACCTGGCTCACCCAGGAGGCGTACGACCGGCTCAAGGCTGAGCTGGACCACCTGTCGGGCCCGGGCCGCATCGAGATCGCTCAGAAGATCGAGGCGGCGCGGGAGGAGGGCGACCTGCGCGAGAACGGCGGCTACCACGCGGCCAAGGAGGAACAGGGCAAGATCGAGGGCCGGATCCTCCAGCTCCAGAGCATCCTGGAGAACGCGCGCGTCGGGGAGGCTCCGCGCACCGAGGGCGTCGTCGGCCCCGGCATGACCGTCACGGTCTCGTTCGAGGGGGACGATGAGGAGGTCACGTTCCTGCTCGCCTCCCGCGAGGAGGTCGGCGCCCCCATCGACGTCTACTCGCCGAAGTCGCCCCTCGGCTCCGCCATCGACGGCAAGAAGGTCGGCGACAAGGCCACCTACACCCTGCCCAACGGCCGCTCCATGACGGTCGAGATCCTCGACGCGACCCCTTACGGAGCCGCCTGACCCCGGTCCAGCGGCCCTGTCCCGAGGGCTCCGACTCCACGAGCCTCTAGCGCTGCACGCGTGCGAGTGAAGGCTCGTCAGAGCCCCTCATCAGTGATCGGCGAGCCTCCGGCGCGATACGCGCCGGAGGCTCGACTTCGCTTGCCTGCACGGCTTGCCTGCACGGCGGCCGAGGAGCCCCGGGCACGATCCGCGCGGCGGCACCGCTCATTGGTCTTCTTCGGCTTTCTCTCTTTCGGCGGCGGCGCGGACCAGGGGGAGGGTGCGGTAGGGGACCTGGGTGGCCAGGGAGATGACCGAGGAGGCGCGCTCGACGCCCGCCACGTCCACGATGACGTCGATGACGCGCTGCAGGTCGGTGTTGCTGCGGGCCACGACGCGGCACAGCATGTCGCCGGGGCCGGTGATGGTGTGCGCTTCGATCACCTCGGGGACCTGGGCGAGCCGCGCGGCGACCGGGTCGTGGCCGCCCGCCTGGCGCAGCTGCAGGGTGACGAACGCGGTCACGCCGTAGCCGAGGGCGGCCGGGTCGATCTCCGGGCCGAAGCCGGCGACGACGCCGTCCCTGGCCAGCCGGTCGAGCCGCGCCTGGACGGTGCCGCGGGCGACGCCGAGCCGGCGGGACGCCTCCAGCACGCCGACCCGCGGTTCGGCGGTGAACATCTCGATCAGCCGTGCGTCCAGGTCGTCGATCGCCACGCCGCCTCCCGTGACCGTGGTCACCATGTACAGAAATACCGGCAAGAACCGCGTTTCACTGTACAGTTTGTCCAGCGATTCAGGCGACCCTTGCGCACCTTGTAGCCGCATGTCGAGATTGGTGAGCATGGATGAGTTTCCGGTCAAGGGTATGGACGCCGTCGTCTTCGCCGTCGGCAACGCCAAACAGGCCGCCCACTACTACTCGACCGCGTTCGGGATGCGCCGGGTCGCCTACAAGGGCCCGGAGAACGGCAGCCCCGACGAGGCGGTGCACGTGCTGGAGTCCGGAAGCGCCCGGTTCGTGTTCCGCGGCCCGGTGAAGGCGGGCACGGAGATCGGCCGGCACATCGCCGAGCACGGCGACGGGGTCGTCGACCTCGCGATCGAGGTCCCGGACGTGGAGCACGCCTACCGGCACGCGCTCGCGAAGGGCGCCACGGGTCTGGAGGAGCCGCACGTCCTGGAGGACGACCACGGCAAGGTGACCGTCGCGGCGATCGCCACCTACGGCGAGACGCGGCACTCGCTGGTCGACCGCTCGAACTACACCGGCCCCTACCTGCCGGGGTTCGCGCCGGCCGACCCGATCGTGGAGCCGGGCGACCGCTACTTCCAGGCGATCGACCACTGCGTCGGCAACGTCGAGCGCATGGACGAGTGGGCCGACTTCTACCACCGCGTCATGGGCTTCACCGACATGGCGGAGTTCATCGGCGACGACATCGCGACCGAGTACTCGGCGCTGATGTCCAAGGTCGTCGCGGACGGCACCCGCAAGGTGAAGTTCCCGCTGAACGAGCCCGCGGAGAGCAAGCGCAAGTCGCAGATCGACGAGTACCTGGAGTTCTACGGCGGGCCGGGCGTGCAGCACATCGCGCTCGCCACGGGCGACATCCTGGCCTCGGTCGACCGGATGCGCGCGGCCGGGGTGGAGTTCCTCGACACCCCCGACTCCTACTACGAGGACGCCGAGCTGCGGGCGCGCATCGGCGAGGTCCGCGTGCCGATCGAGGAGCTGCAGAAGCGCCGCATCCTGGTCGACCGGGACGAGGACGGCTACCTGCTGCAGATTTTCACCAAGCCGGTCCAGGACCGTCCGACCGTGTTCTTCGAGCTGATCGAGCGGCACGGCTCGCTGGGCTTCGGCAAGGGCAACTTCAAGGCGCTGTTCGAGGCGATCGAGCGGGAGCAGGCGCGTCGCGGGAACCTGTGACGCCCGCCCCGGGACTCGGGGGTCCGGTCCGGTTCCCGTAGCGGAGGAGCCGGGCCGGGCGTTTCCCGGTGACCCGATCGTGGCCGGTAGAGGGCACACTGTGGGGGCATGAGCGAACCCCCTGAGAACCCCCGGCCCCCGGACGGCGACCCGACGGGCCCCCGATCCGAGCCCGCCCCGGAGGCGCCGCCCTCGTCCGAGCGGCCGCCGCCCTACCAAGGGACGTACGGCTCCCAGCCCGGTGCGGCTCCGCCTCCTCCTGCGGCCGGATACGGCCGGCCGGGCCCGCCCCAGTACGGCCAGCCGCTGCCCAAGGCCCCGCCCCTGCCCGGCTACGGCGCGCCCGGCGGCCCCCAGGACGGACCGGCCGGACGCCTCGCCCGGCTCGGCGCGGGGATTTTGGACAGCGTCATCCTCAGCATCGCGGCCGTCCCCGCGGCCCTGATCTCCATCCGCTGGGACAAGATGCAGGAGTCCATCGAGTCCGGTGAGCCGGTCACCGACCCGCTCGACCTCTACAACATCCCGGTGCTGCTGGTCGGGTACGCGGTCGTCTTCGTGCTGGGCTTCGCGTACTTCACCGTCCTGCACGCCAAGTTCGGGCAGACGCTCGGCAAGAAGGCGTTCGGCATCCGGGTGGTGAAGGCGTCCGACCAGTCGGCGGTGACGTGGGGCCAGGCGTTCGGGCGGCAGGCGTTCGTCTACGCGATCACGATCGTCACCGTGGTGCTCAACTTCCTGACGCCCGCCGCGGGGATCCTCGGTCTCGTCGGCCTGATCGACAACGCCTGGATCCTGTGGGACGAGCGGCGCCAGGCGCTGCACGACAAGGTCGCCGGCACGGTGGTGATGAAGGCGTCCCCGTGGACGCCGAACCCGTACGCCCGGACGCCCGCCCCGCACCAGGCGAACGGCCCCGGCCCCCAGTGACCGGCAGGATTTGATCATCCGCAGGTGAACATTTCGGACGATCCCGGACGCGGCGATGTTTGGACGGCGGTAGCGCGGCCACGCTGACGACATGACGCAACCGCCGAGAGACCCCGCGTCCGGGGAAGGGCCGGAGGAGAACCGGCCGCATGGACACGAGGAGCCCGGACGGCCGGGACCGCACGAGGGCTCGCCGTACGGCGGCCTGCCCCGCTACGGCGAGCAGCAGCCGTACGGGCAGCAGCAGCCCCAGGGCGGGCAGCAGCCGTACGGGGAGCAGCCCTACGGCTCGCAGCAGCCCTACGGAAGCCAGCA
>NZ_JBIQHY010000117.1:0-8194 GCF_044508335.1 Actinomadura sp. | reverse complement strand
CAGCAGCCCTACGGAAGCCAGCAACCGTACGGGGGCCAGCAACCCTATGGGCAGGAGCCGTACGGGCAGCAGCCGTACGGCGACCAGCCCTACGGTCAGCAGCCCTACGGCGGCCAGCCCGGTTACGGGGGCGTGCCGGGGTACGGCGGGGCGGGCTACGGCGGCCCGCAGGCCGAACTCGCCAGCCGGTGGGCGCGGCTCGGCGCCGGCATCCTCGACCTGATCATCGTCGGGATCGTGGCGGGCCTCATCTCGATCCCGTTCATCAACTGGGACCGCGTCGTCAACCCGGAGCCCGGCACGTCGTTCTACAACGGCGCCCAGGTCGGGACGAACGCCGTCAGCGTCGTCATCGCGTTCCTCTACTTCTGGCTGATGCACGCCAAGTGGGGGCAGACGCTCGGCAAGATGCTGCTGGGCATCCGCGTCGTCCGCGACGAGGACGGGCAGGCGATCAGCAACGGCCAGGCGCTGGGGCGTTCGGCGTTCTACAGCGTCCTCGGCGGGATCTGCGGCTGCATCGGCCTCATCGACATCCTGTGGATCCTGTTCGACCCGCGTAAGCAGGCCCTCCACTGCAAGGTGGCGCACACGGTCGTCGTCAAGGTCCACTCCGGCCAGCCCAACCCGTACGACTTCAACTGACGGGGCTTCAACTGACGGGGCGCGCGGGCGGCCGAGTTGCCCGGCGGGCCGTGGTGCGGGCAGGCTGGGCGGGTGCATACGGCCGGAAACTCCCCCAGTCCCCGCCCTCACGGGTCCCGGGCCGTCCGCGGTACCGCGGGGCTGGCCGCCCTCGCCCTCGCGGGGTCGCTGACCGCGGCCTGCCAGGTGTCGCTCGGCGGCGATGACGACGACCCGGGCGCGTCCAGCGGATCGCCGGGGGGCGCCGCGACCGGTCCGGCCGGGCCGACGACCGCGGGCGACGACTACGTGCCGGGCGACGGCAACGGCGGCTACGACGTCCAGCACTACGGGCTGAAGCTCACCATCGACCCGAACGGGGCGAAGCAGCTCGACGGCACCGCGACGATCACCGCGACCGCCACCGAGCGCCTCGCCCGCTTCAACCTCGACCTGACCGGCCTGGACGTCGCGTCCATCAAGGTGGACGGGGCGCCCGCGCGGCAGCAGCGCGGCGGCGACGAGCTGGAGGTCACACCGGCCGAGCCCCTGGAGAAGGGGGCGAAGTTCACCACGGTGGTCGAGTACTCGGGGACGCCGAAGCCGGTGTCGGACCCGGTGCTCGGCACCTACGGCTGGATCCGCACGCCCGACGGCGTGTTCATCGCGTGCCAGCCGAGCGGCGCGCACACCTGGTTCCCGAGCAACGACCACCCGAGCGACAAGGCCACGTTCGACTTCGAGATCACGGTGCCGCAGGGCCTCACGGTGATCGCCAACGGGGAGCCGGAGACGCCGCCGGAGGGGACGGGCGGGGCGCCCGTCCCGCCGGGCGCTCCCGGCGCGGGCGGCGGTCCGGGCATCGAACCGGTCGCGTGGCGCCGCACGTCCCCGCACGCCGGCGTCCGGCGCGCCATGACGACGTCGAAGTGGCGGGTGAAGAAGCCGATGGCCACGTACCTGGCGACCGTGGACGTCGGCCGGTTCGGGGTGCGGACGGGCAAGACGCCGAGCGGCATCCCGGTCATCACCGCGGTCGACCCGACGCTGCCCGGCGTGAGCCTCGACCAGTTCCACAAGCTGAACGGCGACATCATCGAGGAGTGGTCGAAGCTGTTCGGCCCCTACCCGTTCTCCTCCGCCGGCGGGCTGATCGACAACGCCGACGTCGGCTTCGCGCTGGAGACGCAGACCCGCCCGGTGTACGGGGCGTTCGGCCTGCAGCCGACCATCGTCGCGCACGAGCTGGCGCACCAGTGGTTCGGCGACAGCGTCAGCGTCACCCGCTGGAAGGACATCTGGCTGAACGAGGGCTTCGCCACCTACGCCGAGTGGCTGTGGGACGAGAAGAGCGGCGGGCAGACCGTCCAGGAGCACTTCGACGAGGCGTACGAGGGCCTCGGCGCCGGCGAGCTGTGGAACGTCCCGCCCGGCAACCCGGGTCGCAAGAAGATGTTCGGCCGCTCGGTGTACGACCGGGGCGGGATGACCCTCGTGGCGCTGCGCAACCGGGTCGGTGAGGACGTCTTCTACAAGATCCTCAAGGCGTGGACGAAGCAGCGCGCGTACTCCGGCGGGACGACCGAGCAGTTCATCGCGCTGGCGAAGAAGGAGTCCGGCAAGGACCTCGACGAGTTCTTCGACGACTGGCTCTACCGGAAGGGCCGCCCGGCGAAGTGACCGGCCGGCTGCCGGATCCGGCCACAAATTAACCTGCTCCGAGCGAATTCGAGACCAAATCGCGCTTGCACGGGCCCGGATCACGAGAAAGTCTTGATCACGGTTGTGACGGCTTACCGATGATCCGAGGACGAGGCCGATGAGCAGAACTCCACGAGCACTGGCCGCCGTGTCGCTTGGCGTCGCCGCGAGCCTCGCGGTGACGGCGGCGCCCGCGGGCGCCGCCGCCGCGCGGTTCACCCCCGGCGCGCCCGGCGCGGGCGACCCCTACTTCCCCGACATGGGCAACGGCGGATACGACGTCGCCCACTACGACATCGGCCTGAAGTACGACCCCGCCACCAAGGGGATCCAGGCCGTCACCAAGATCAAGGCAACGGCGACGCAGAACCTGTCCCGGTTCAACCTGGACTTCCTCGGCCCGCTGAAGATCTCCTCGCTGCGGGTGGACGGGCACAAGGCGTCCTTCACGCGGACCGGGGCGCAGGAGCTCGTCATCACGCCGCGCAAGGGCCTGCGGAAGCACCGGCACTTCACGGTGACGGTCGCGTACTCCGGCGTCCCGCAGACGATCAACGACGCGACGCTGGGCACGTCCGGCTGGGTCCCGACGGCGGACGGCGGGGTCATGCTCAACCAGCCGTTCGGCGCCGCGACCGTCTACCCGGTGAACGACCACCCGACCGACAAGGCGACGTACACGTTCACCCTGACGGCGCCTCAGGGCCTCACCACGCTCGCCAACGGCGACCTGCGCGGCACGCGGACCCGGCACGGCTGGACCACCACGCACTGGGTCATGCGCAGCCCGATGGCCAGCGAGCTGGCCATGGTGGCGATCGGCAAGTACGACGTCCTCAAGGGGCGGACGAAGGCCGGCATCCCCAACCTGACCGCCACCGACCACGCGATGGCGATCAAGCCGGAGGACGCGAAGACGTTCCACGACCAGACCGCCGAGGTCACCGACTTCGAGAACGGCGTGTTCGGCCGCTACCCGTTCAGCTCGACGGGCGGCATCGTCGTCAAGGCGGGCGTCGGCTACGCGCTGGAGACGCAGGGGCGCCCCGTCTACGACCTGGGCCGCCGACCGGGCGCGATCCCGAGCGGCGGGCTCCTCGCGCACGAGCTGGGCCACCAGTGGTTCGGGGACGCGGTGTCCCCGGCGAAGTGGTCCGACATCTGGCTGAACGAGGGCTTCGCGACGTACGCCGAATGGCTGTGGGCGGAGCACACGTCCGGCACGCCCGTCCAGAAGAGCTTCGACGACGTGTATGCGACGCCCGCGGACGACGACCTGTGGCAGGGCAAGGTCGCCGACCCGGGCCGCGACCACATCTTCGACGGGCTCGTCTACGACCGCGGGGCGATGGCCATCCACGTCCTGCGCAAGACGATCGGCGACAAGGACTTCTACCGGCTGCTGAAGGCGTGGCCCGCCGCCCACCGGTACGGGAACGCCTCCACCGCGGAGTTCGTCCGGTTCGCCGAGCGCCTCTCGCACGAGAACCTGGACGCCTGGGCCAAGGCGTGGCTGTACTCGGAGGGCAAGCCGTCGCTCTGACGGCACGTGACCCACAGGTGAGCGCGCTCAGCTCAGGGTGAGCGTGTAGCCCCTCTCGCGCAGGCGGCCGATCACGTCTTCGGAGTGGTCGGCCCCTCGCGTCTCCAGGTGCATGAGGACCTCGGCCTCCTCGACGTGGAGCCGGGCCGCGACGCGCTCGTGCATCACGTCCAAGACGTTGACGCCGAGTTCGGCGAGTTCCCCCAGCAGGGTCACCAGGGCGCCGGGACGGTCCTTCAGCCGGCAGCGGACGACGAGGTACCGCCCGGCGCCCGCGAGGCCGTGCCGCAGCACCTTCGACAGCAGCAGCGGGTCGATGTTGCCGCCGGACAGCACCACCACCACGGGCGGCTCGACCGCGTACGCGTGCTCCAGGAGCGCCGCGACCCCGGCGGCCCCGGCGGGCTCCACGACCTGCTTGGCGCGTTCGAGGCAGAGCAGCAGCGCCTGCGAGATCGACTCCTCGGTCACGGTCACGACGGCGTCCACGAGCTCGGCGAACATCGCGTAGGTCAGGTCGCCGGGGCGGCCGACGGCGATCCCGTCCGCCATGGTGGGCTCCAGCTCGACCGGGACGGGCTTCCCGGCCGCGAGCGAGGGCGGGAACGCCGCCGTCCGCTTGGCCTGCGCGCCGAGGATCTTGATCTCCCGGCCGCCGGCGTCCTTCACCGCGCCCTTGGCGGCCGCCGCGACGCCGGACAGCAGGCCCCCGCCGCCCACCGGCGCCACGATCGTGCGGACCTCCGGGCACTGCTCCAGGATCTCCAGCCCGATCGTCCCCTGACCGGCGACGACGTCGGGATGGTCGAACGGGTGGATGAACACGGCGCCGCACTCGTCGGCGTGCTTCTGCGCGGCGACGAGGCAGTCGTCGACGGTCGGGCCGGGGAACACGACCTCGGCCCCGTAGCCGCGGGTCGCGGCGATCTTGGGGAGCGGGGCGCCGGCCGGCATGAACACGGTGGCCTTGCAGCCGAGCATGGACGCGGCGAGCGCGACGCCCTGCGCGTGGTTGCCGGCGCTGGCCGCGACGACGCCGCCGGCCCGCTCGGCCTCGCTCAGCCGGGCGATCCGCACGTACGCGCCGCGGATCTTGAAGGAGCCGGTGCGCTGCAGGTTCTCGCACTTCAGCAGGACGGGCCCGCCGAGCTGCTCGGACAGGACCCGGGACGGGAGCAGGGGGGTGGCAACGGCGACCTCGCTGAGCAGGTCGTGCGCAACCCGGACGTCGTGGACGCTGACGGTGGTCATCCCCCGATCTTCGCACCCCCGGGGCGCCCTCAGTCCGCACTCCAGTAGCGGTCCTGCGCGAAGACCAGGGCGGCGGCGCCGACGAGCCCGGCGGTCTGGCCGAGCTCCGCCGGGACGATCCGGGCGCGGCGCGCGAAGTCCATCCGGGCGTGCGCGCGGAACGCCGCCTCCATCGGGTCGAACAGCAGCCGGCCGGCCTGGGACAGGCCGCCGCCGATCGCGGCGACCTCCAGGTCGCACAGGTGGGTCGCGGACGCGATCGCGAGGCCGATGGCGCGGCCGGCGCGCCGCATCGCGGACCCGGCGACCGGGTCGCCGCGGCGCGCGTCCGCGGCCAGCTCCACGCCGGTGGCGCCGGCGCCGCCGGGCCGCCAGCCCTGCTGCCGCGCCCACGCGACCAGGCCGGGGCCGCGCGCGATCGCCTCCAGGCAGCCGCGGCCCCCGCAGGCGCACGGCGGCCCGTCCGGTTCGACGACGACGTGCCCGATGTGCCCGGCGTTCCCGCTGGCGCCGTTGACGAGGTGCCCGCCGAGGATCAGCCCGCCGCCGACGCCCGTGGACACCACCATGCCGAGGACGTTGCCGCGCCCCCGCCCGGCGCCGAGCCAGTGCTCCCCCACGGCCACGCAGATCGCGTCGTTGTGGATGCGGACGGGCAGGCCGGGGTGGCGGGCGCGGAGCCGCTCGCGCAGCGGGAAGCCCCGCCACGCCGGGATGTTCAGCGGGGACACCTCGGCGGCGGGCCACGTCATCGGCCCGCCGCAGCCCGCGCCGACGCCCGCGAGGGGCGGGTCGCCGGCGTCGGCGAGCAGCTTGGCGAGCAGCGCGTCCAGCGCCCCCCACAGCTCCTCGCCGTCCACGCCGGGCGCGTTCGGCGTGGGGACGCGGTCGTGCGCGGCGACGCGTCCGTCCGGTTCGACGAGGGCGGCGGCGAGCTTGGTGCCGCCGATGTCGATCGCGAGGACGGGCGCCGCGCTCACCGTGCGTCCCCCGCCCCGTCCGCGCGCCCGAAGGCGAGGATGGACGCGGTGAACCCGTGCACGTGGTTGCGCCCGGAGACCGGGCCGATCTCGCCGGCGGCGAAGAACCCGCCCACCCCGGCCGGGCCGAACGCGCGGTCCAGGACCTTCGCGTCGTGGTCGGAGTCGGGGAACATCGCCTGGCCGCGCCCGTTGCAGGAGAACAGCAGCGCGCCCTCCACCGGCGCCAGGTCGAAGCGCTCCAGCAGCGCGGCGAGGTCCTCCTCGGCGGCGCCCGCGTCCCGGACCTGGAACCGGACGGTGCGGCCCACGTCGACGACGTCGCCGATCGCGATGGCGCCGCTGTCGGTGTCGGCCCCGACCACTCCGCGGACGAGGAAGTCGCCGTGCTCGTGCTCGTCGGCGTACTCGTCCATCGCGACGCCGATCAGCAGCCCGCGCCCGGCGAGCTCCTGCTCCTCCTCCGGCAGCCCCAGGATGATCTGCTCCAGCTTCTCCAGCGCGGGGACGCCCGCGAGCTCGTAGAGGACGTTCTCCTCGGCCTTCGTCACCACCATGTCGGGCCCGATCGGGCGGGCGCCCTGGCTGACCACCGTGGCGGCGGTCACCGGCCCGCCGATCACCACGCCGACCGCGCCGTCCCGGTAGACGTCGCCGCCGACGAACAGCCGGACCTCGCCGTGCCCGGCCGCGCCGGGGATCCCCGCGCCGGGGCCGCTGCCCTCGGCGAGCCCGCCGACCAGCGGCAGCCCGGGCAGCGCCTCGTCGGAGCGCTCCACGAACGCGTCCACGGGGAAGCTGTACGGGTCGGCCAGCAGCACGCCGACCACGTCGTCGTCCTGCCCCTCCGGCATGCCGACCACGACCAGGCGGTCGTCGGCCTTGAGGGTCTCCAGCCGGAACGGGTCGAGCCGCGCGCCCGGCAGCACCGCCGCCCACGCGCTGACCGCGCCGCGCTCCTCCACCCCGCGGCCGGCGCCGATCACGCCGGACGCGCTGCAGCCGAGCAGCACCGCGGGCCCCGCCGCCCGCTCCGCGGCCACCGCCGCCGCCTCGATCTCGTCCGGGTCGTCGCCCGTGACGAACACGCACACCAGGTCGGGCGCCGCGCTGAGCGGGGCGAGCGCCTGCTCGACCGCCGTCGCGGCGGCGCTGGACAGGTCGGGTCCGAGGGCCAGGCCATCACCGAATCGCGCCATCGGCGCCGCCTCCCTCACTGCGTTCACCGGCTCCGTTCACACTCCCAGTCTCCCCCGCTCCGGGCTCTCCACCCAAACCTCGGCGAGACCGGTCGAAGGGGACGAATCCCCGGACCGAGGGTGCGATTCCGCGGATCGGCGACGTAGTGTCGGTCGCGTGCGTCCATCCAAACCCCGTGAAACGACACTGGGCGAGTTGCGCAACAGCGGCCACGTCCAGCTTTCCGTGAAGGCCGAGATACGGCGCAACCTGCTCGACCGGCTGCGCTCCGGTGAGCCGCGCTTCCCCGGCATCCTCGGGTTCGACGACACCGTCCTCCCCCACCTGGAGCGCGCCCTGCTCGCGGGGCACGACCTGGTGCTGCTCGGCGAGCGCGGCCAGGGCAAGACGCGGCTGATCCGCACCCTGGGCGGGCTGCTGGACGAGTGGACCCCCGTTGTCGCCGGCTGCGAGATCAACGACCACCCGTACGCGCCGGTGTGCGTGCGCTGCCGCCGGCTCGCCGCCGACCTGGGCGACGAGCTGCCGGTCGGCTGGCTGCACCGCGACGACCGGTACGGCGAGAAGCTGGCCACGCCCGACACCAGCGTCGGCGACCTCATCGGCGACGTCGACCCGATCAAGGTGGCCGAGGGCCGCACCCTCGGCGACCCGGAGACCGTGCACTTCGGGCTCGTCCCGCGCACCAACCGCGGCATCTTCTCCATCAACGAGCTGCCCGACCTCGCCGAGCGCATCCAGGTCGCGCTGCTCAACGTGCTGGAGGAGCGGGACGTGCAGATCCGCGGCTACGCGCTGCGGCTGCCGCTGGACGTGCTGCTCGTCGCGTCCGCCAACCCCGAGGACTACACCAACCGCGGCCGCATCATCACCCCGCTGAAGGACCGCTTCGGCG
>NZ_JBIQHY010000227.1:0-2910 GCF_044508335.1 Actinomadura sp. | reverse complement strand
TGCGGAGGCAGTCCACAGAACAGGCGGTCCGCTCAACGGCCGTCGTTCTGATGGGAGGCCGGATGTGCGAGCGGACGCGTGCGACCACGACCGCCAGGAGCGGCGCCGGGCTGCTGGACCGGGCGATCGGCTTCGCGCTGACGGCCGTCCAGGGGGTGGCGCCGGACATGCTGGGGCGCCGCACGCCGTGCGCGTCCTGGGACCTCGCCATGCTCGTGCTGCACCTCGGCGAGTCGCTGGCCGCCCTGCATGAGGGTCTGAGCGGCGGACGCGTCGGACGGTCGCCGGGGGAGCCGCCGGACGATCCGGTGTCGGCGCTGCGGGTGGGGGCCGTCCGCGTCCTGCGGGCGTCCGCCGCGCTGCGGACGGTCGGCGTCGGGGACCGGCGGCTGCCGGGCGACCTGCTGACCGGCGCGGGCGCCCTTGAGGTCGCCGTCCACGGCTGGGACATCGCGCAGGCCACGGGGGAGCGGCGGGCCGTCCCGCCGGTGCTGGCGGGCGACCTGCTGGCGGTGGCGCCGCTCGTGCTGCCGGAGCCGCGCGGCCCGCTGTTCGCCGACCCGGTCGACCCCGCCCCGGACGCACCGCCCGGCGAACGGCTCGTCGCCCTCCTCGGCCGCCGCCCCCTGCGCTGAGACCGCTCCGCCGGAACGTGCGCGCCGGAGGCGGAGCGTTTCGCCGAGGCGCTGCGATAGATCACGGCGCCCCCTCGCCTCCAGGGCAACCGAATGCCATTCTGGTTCCCGGGACGCAACGAGGCATGGAGGGGTCATGGCGATCGCCATCAGCGAGGAGCACCGCGAACTGGCCGGAACGGCGCGCTCGTTCCTGCGCGACCGGGGTGCGCGCGCCGCGAACCGTGCGCTGCTGGACGCCGAGAAGGAGACGCTCCCCGACTTCTGGACCGGGTTCGCCGGGCTCGGGCTGCTCGGCCTGCACCTCCCCGAGGAGCACGGCGGCGGCGGTGCGGGACTGCCCGAACTGGTCGTGGTCGCCGAGGAGCTGGGCCGCGCCGCCGCGCCCGGCCCCATGCTGCCCACGATGATCGCCTCGGCGGTGATCGCGGCGTCCGGGACCGGCGAGCAGCGGGAGCGCCTGCTGCCCGGCCTCGCCTCCGGCGCCGCCCCGGCCGCCCTCGGCACCGGCGGCTCGCTGACCGCGGCGGACGGCGCCGCGACCGGTGACGCGGGCGTCGTGCTCGGCGGCGGCCTGGCGGAGCTGCTCGTCCTCGCGGCCGGCGACGACATGGTCGCCGTCCGGGCCGACGCGCCCGGCGTCACCGTCGACGTCCCCGCCAACCTGGACCCGGCCCGCCGCTCGGCCCGCGTCACGCTGGACGGCGCCGCCGCCGACGTCCTCCCCGGCGCGCGGCCGCACGCGGTCGCCGTCGCCCGCACGCTCGTCTCCGCCGAGGCGGTCGGCGGCGCGCTCGAATGCGTCGAGAACGCCGTCGAGTACGCCAAGGTGCGGCAGCAGTTCGGCCGCCCCATCGCGACGTTCCAGGCGGTCAAGCACCACTGCGCGAACATGCTCGTCGCCGCCGAGCTGGCCACCGCCGCCGTGTGGGACGCCGCGCGGGCCGCGTCCGGGCCCGCCGACCAGTTCGAACTGGCCGCCGCCGTCGCCGCCGCGCTCGCGCTGCCCGCGTTCACCGCCAACACCGGCCTCAACATCCAGGTGCACGGCGGCATCGGCTTCACCTGGGAGCACGACGCCCACCTGCTGATGCGCCGGGCCGCCACTCTGGCGGCCGTGTTCGACCCGCACTCCGCCGAACGCGACGTGACCCGCCTGAGAGCCGCCGGCGTCGTCCGCGAAACGTCCCTCGACCTGCCGCCCGAGGCCGAGGCGCGGCGCCCCGAGATCCGCGCGCTGGCCCGCGAGATCGCCGCGCTGCCCGCCGCCGAGCAGCGGCGGAAGCTCATCGACACCGGCTACGTCCAGCCGCACTGGCCGCGCCCCTGGGGCGTCGAGGCGAGCGCCGGGCTGCAGCTCGTCATCGAGGACGAGTTCCGCGCCGCCGGCGTGAAACGCGCCCAGCTCGGCATCACCGGCTGGGTGATCCTCACCCTGATCCAGCACGGCACCCAGGACCAGATCGACCGCTGGGTGCGGCCCGCGCTCACCGGCGAAGAGATCTGGTGCCAGCTGTTCAGCGAGCCCGAGGCAGGCTCCGACGCCGCCGCCGTGAAGACCCGCGCCGTCAAAGTCGACGGCGGCTGGCTCGTCAACGGCCAGAAAGTCTGGACGAGCGGCGCCCAGCACTGCCGCTGGGGGTTCGCCACCGTCCGCACCGACCCCGACGCCGCCAAGCACGCCGGCGTCACCATGGTCGTCATCGACATGGAGCACCCCGGCGTGGAAGTCCGCCCGCTCCGCCAGATCACCGGGGGCTCCGACTTCAACGAGGTGTTCTTCTCCGACGTCTTCGTCCCCGACGCCGACGTCGTCGGCGAGCCCAACAAAGGCTGGACCGTCGCCCGCGCCACCCTCGGCAACGAGCGCGTCAGCATCGGCGGCGGCGTCGGCGGCCCGCCCGGACCCGACTTCATCGCCCTCTACCGCGAGCACGGCGACCGCGTCCCCGCCGCCGCCGAACGCGTCGGCGCCCACCTCGCCGAAGAGCAGGCCCTCCGCCTCCTCAACCTCCGCTCCGCCGAACGCGCCGTCGCCGGCGGCGAACCCGGCCCCGAAGGCAACATCACCAAGCTCGTCCTCGCCGAACACGGCCACGCCACCGCCGACCTCCTCGCCGAATTCGCCGGCCCCGCCACCGCCTTCAACGAGGGCCTCGGCCAGTTCGCCGGCCTGATGCGCCTCGGCTCCCGCGGCATGTCCATCGCCGGCGGCACCTCCGAGATCACCCGCAACCAGATCGCCGAACGCATCCTGAAACTCCCCCGCGACCCG
>NZ_JBIQHY010000024.1:44841-74942 GCF_044508335.1 Actinomadura sp. | reverse complement strand
CACCAACGAGAACCAACGAACAAAGAGAAACCAACAAGGGGGCGAAGCCCCCAAAGGGGGCAAGGGGCGGAGCCCCAAATAGGCCGCACCCCGCACCAACGAGCACCCACGAAGAAAGAGGAACCGGCAGGGGGGCGTGGGGGGCGGAGCCCCCCACATCGGGGGCCCGGGGGTCGCCCCCCGGATGAACACGACGAAGGAGTGGCGGGGAAGGAGCGCCAGCTCCGACCACACCACTCCACACTCCGAGTGGAGCTATGGGGATTCGAACCCCAGACCTCCTCCATGCCATGGAGGCGCGCTACCAACTGCGCCATAGCCCCGCCGCCGCGTGGACGTTCATCCCGCAGCGCCCCGCCAGTGTATAGGACGGCGGGGCGTGGTCTCGAATCGTTTGCGGGTCAGGTGCCCGCTTCGGGGCGGTCGTCGCTGAGGACGGGTTCGGGGAGGGTGCCGGCGTTGTGTTCGGCGAGCCGCCAGCCGCCGTCGCGCATTTCGGTGATAACGGACCAGCAGCAGTTGGAGAGGCCGCCGAGGCGTTCCCAGGTCTCTTCGGGGAGGCCGAGGAGGTGGCACATGCCGAGGCGGAGCGCGGCGCCGTGGGAGGCGACGACGAGCTGCCCGTCGGGGGGCAGCTGGTCGAGGGCGCGTTCGAGGGCGGCGCCGACGCGTTTGGCGACTTGGGCGCTGGTCTCGCCGCCGGGGGGTTCCCAGGCGGCGTGCTCGGCGGGGTAGCGTTCGCGGATCTCGCGGGAGGTGAGGCCCTCCCAGGCGCCGCCGTCGCGTTCGATGAGGTCCTTGTCGTAGCGGATGGGGAGTCCGGTGATGTCGGCGAGGGCCTGGGCGGTGTCGGCGGCGCGTTTGAGCGGGGAGGCGAGCAGGGCGGTGGGGCGGAGCCCGGCGAGGAGCCGGGCGGAGCGCCGGGCCTGCTGGACGCCGGTCTCGTCGAGCGGGATGTCGGTCTTGCCCTGGAAGCGGCGTTCGACGTTCCACGCGGTCTGGCCGTGCCGCCAGAGGACGAGCCGCCGCCGGCCGGGTTCGCGGGCGGGGCGGGCGTCACTCACTCGGGCTCCCGACGGCGCGGGCGCGCTGGGCCTGGTGGGCAGTGACGCTCTCGGGCAGGTCGAGGAGGGGGCAGTCTTTCCAGAGGCGTTCGAGGGCGTAGTACATGCGGTCTTCTTCGTGCTGGATGTGCACGATGATGTCGGCGTAGTCCAGCAGGACCCACCGCCCTTCGCGTTCGCCTTCGCGCCGGACGGGTTTGGCGTCCGCCTCTTCGCGCAGGCGCTTCTCCACTTCGTCCACGATGGCGCGGACCTGCCGGTCGCTGGGGGCGGAGCAGAGCACGAAGGCGTCGGTGATGACGAGCTGCTCGCTCACGTCGTAGGCAAGGATGTCGTCGGCCAGCTTGTCGCCCGCCGCCTCGGCGGCGATCCGGACGAGCTCTGCCGCCCTCTCGGATGCGGTCACGATGCGCTCGCGATCCTCCCTGTAGGGGTCGTCTCCGTTGACACCCTCTCACGGGCGGCGGCGGACTGGCCCCCTTGTCGCTGTACGGCCGCGATGCTCATGCGGCCCTTCCCCCTCAAGGGTATGCGCCGCCACCGACACGCCCCGCGAACGGCGCGGTCAGTAAAGGTTGCGCTTGTTGATGTACTGGACGATGCCGTCGGGGACGAGGTACCAGATGGGTTCGCCGGCGTGGACGCGTTCGCGGCATTCGGTGGAGGAGATCGCGAGGGCGGGGACCTCCATGAGGGACACGCGCCCGTTGGGCAGGCCGGGGTCGGCGAGGCGGTGGCCGGGGCGGGTGACGCCGACGAAGTGCGCGAGTTCGAACAGTTCGTCGGTGTCGTGCCAGGTGAGCATCTTCTCCAGCGCGTCGGCGCCGGTGATGAAGAACAGCTCGGTGTCGGGGCCTTCGATCCGGCGCATGTCGCGGAGGGTGTCGACGGTGTAGGTGGGTCCGGGCCGGTCGATGTCGATGCGGCTGACGGAGAAGCGGGGGTTGGACGCGGTGGCGATGACGGCCATGAGGTAGCGGTCTTCGGCGGCGGTGACGTCGCGGCCCTCCTTGTGGGAGGACAGGCCGGTGGGCACGAAGACGACCTCGTCGAGGGAGTAGAAGTGCGCGACTTCGCTCGCGGCCACGAGGTGCCCGTGGTGGATGGGGTCGAAGGTGCCGCCCATGACCCCGAGCCGCCGCTTTTGCGTCATGGCGACGAGAATAGCCAGCGGTGCCGGGGCCCGGAACGCCCGGGCCCCGGGGTCAGTCGAGCCCGGGGATCGGGGGGCGGCCGTCGTCCCAGGTCACGACGCGGACGGCTTTGCCGACCTCGACTCTCGGCACGGTGCCGACGGGGAGGACGTGCACGTCGGCGGTGAGGCCCAGGGTCTCGTACAGCGCGTGGGCGAGGTCGTCCTTGGGGTCGCCGGAGAGGGCCTCGCAGGCGACGAGGAGCCGGGTGGTGGGGGTGCGCCGGTCGACGACGAGCTGGTAGTGCGGCCGGACGAGCCCGGAGCCGAGCAGGACGCGTTCGACTTCGCTCGGGTACACGTTGACGCCGCGGACGACGAGCATGTCGTCGGCGCGGCCGAGGACCTTGCTCATCCGGACGAGCGTCCGCCCGCAGGCGCATTCGCCGCGGGTGAGCGACGCGATGTCGCCGGTCCGGTACCGCAGCAGCGGCAGCGCCTGCTTGGTCGGCGTGGTGAAGACGAGCTCGCCGGGCGTGCCGTCCTCGACGGGGTCGCCGGTCTCGGGGTCGACGGCCTCGACGATGAAGTGGTCCTCGTTGACGTGCAGGCCGTCCTGTTCGAGGCATTCGGTGGCGACGCCGGGGCCGATGACCTCGGAGAGGCCGTAGATGTCCATGGCCTTGAGGGGGAGGACGGCTTCGATGGCGGTGCGCAGTTCCTCCGACCAGGGTTCGGCTCCGAACAGCCCGGCCTTCAGCGCGGGCAGCTCGACGCCCGCCTCGGCTACGGCCTCGCCGAGGCGCAGCGCGTAGGCGGGGGTGCAGGTGAGGATGTCGGCGCGCAGGTCGGCGAGCATCCGCACCTGCCGGTCGGTCATGCCGCCGGACATCGGCACGACGGTCGCGCCGAACGCGACGGCGCCCTGGTGGATGCCGATGCCGCCGGTGAACAGCCCGTAGCCGTAGGCGTTGTGGACGACGCTGCCGGGCGACGCCCCGGCGCAGGAGAGGGAGCGCGCGCACATCGCGGCCCACAGGTCGAGGTCGGCCTTGGTGTAGGCGACGAGGGTGGGGCGCCCGCGGGTCCCGCTGGAGCCGTGCACGGCGGCGACCTGGTCCTGCGGGACGGCGAGCATCCCGAACGGGTAGTTGTCCCAGAGGTCCTGCTTGGTGGTGAACGGGAGGTTCGGGAGGTCGGCGAGCGTGACGTCCGCCCCGCCGCCGACACCGGCCTCCTTCAGCCGCCTCCCCTGGACGCCGCCCGCGGCGAGGAGCCGGTCGACTAGCCCCCACAGCCGGTGCCGCTGCAGCGCGGCTCGTTCGTCCAGGGACATCGCCTCGGCTTTGGGGTCGAACATAACTCGCCTCCCGGGGAGGGCCATAACCGCTCGGGCCCCGCGGCGCGGAACCCTGCGGCACGCTGGATCGTCGGGACTACCATGCCAGACATGACGGAGAACACACCGGATCGAGCACGTACGCGGTTCCCGGGGATCAGTTCCCGGGCCTACGAACACCCGGCGGACCGATCGGCGCTCGTGGCGCTGCGCTCGCTCTCCGGGTTCGACGTCGTCCTGCGCAAGCTGTCGGGGCTGGTCAACGAGCGGTCGCTGCGGCTGATGTTCCTCGGCGGGACGGTGCGCGCCGGGGAGGACCAGTTCCGCCACATCCACGACATGGTCCGGGACGCCTGCTACATCCTGGACATGCCGGAGGTCCCGGAGCTGTACGTCCGGCAGGACCCGACGCCCAACGCGATGGCGCTCGGCTCCGACCACCCGTTCATCGTGCTGAACACCGGCCTGATCGACCTGCTCGACGACGAGGAGCTGCGGTTCGTCATCGGGCACGAGGTGGGGCACATCCTGTCCGGCCACGCCGTCTACCAGACGATGATGCAGATCCTGCTGCAGCTCGGGTCGCGGCTCGCGTGGCTGCCGCTCGGCAACGTCGGCATCGCGGCGATCATCATCGGGCTGCGGGAGTGGTTCCGCAAGGCCGAGCTGTCGTCCGACCGGGCGGGGCTGCTTGCCGGGCAGGACGTGGACGCGGCGAAGCGGGTCAACATGAAGCTCGCGGGCGGGGTCCGGCTCGGCGAGATGAGCGCCGAGGCGTTCCTGGAGCAGGCGCGCGAGTACGACGCGGCCGGCGACGTGCGGGACGGGATCCTGAAGTTCCTGAACCTGCTCGGCCAGTCGCACCCGTACGCGGTGATCCGGTTCGCGGAGATCGACCGGTGGGCGCGCAGCGGCGAGTACGAGCGGATCCTCGGCGGGGACTACCCGCGCCGCGAGAACGACGGCAGCGCGTCCGTCCGGGACGAGATCAAGGACGCGGCGCGCGCCTACCGGGAGTCGTGGGAGCGCACGGCCGACCCGTTCGTGGGGAAGGTCCGCGACATGGCGGACGCGGCGGCGGGCGCGGCCGGCGGGCTGTTCGACCGGATCACCCGCCGCGACAACGGGCCGACCGGCCGGTAGCGAGGGCCGGGGCCGCCGCGACACGGACGCGGCGGCCCTCCTCCCGCCCGCCGGTCCTTCTCCCGCGCCCGGCGGCACCCCTAGAACGGCGCCGGGACGAGGAGCTCGACGTTGCGGTCGGAGACCTCGCCGCGCCGGCCGGAGTCGCGGTCCTGCCAGTCGTTGCCCGCCAGTTCCCGCGACAGGGACGCGAGCCGGACGGGGTCGGTGAGCCGGCCGCCGTAGGACGCGGGCCCCGCCGAGTCCAGGATCGTCGCGAAGATCGACAGGGTGCCGTCGCGGTTGTCGGCCAGCTCCACGATGCGGCTCTGCTGCGGGAAGTCGATGTGCGCGGCCGTGTTGACCTCCCAGAACCCCCCGCCCGTCTTGCGGGCGTGCGGGATGACCTGGTTGCGGTGCGTGTGGCCGTTCACCCACAGGACGACGTTCGGGTAGCGCAGCAGCAGCGCCAGGACCTCGTCGCCGAGGACGCGGTCGCCGCCCAGCGGGTTGTCCAGCGAGCCGACCGGGTGGTGGCTGAACAGGACGAACAGCCGGTCCTTCACCGCCTGCCTCACGACCGACCCGTCCGCGGCGAAGTAGCGGCTGGAACCGGCCTTCAGCTGCGACTCCAGCCACGCGAACTGCTTCTTGTCGAGGGAGCCCTCGGCGTAGCCGTTCGGGTTGACGGTGTCGAGGACGAGGCCGCGCACCACGCCCTGGTCGAACGCGTAGTAGGCGGTCCCGTCGCGGAGGTTCGCGGCGGTGAAGCCGTGGCCGCGCAGGGCCGAGCTGGTCTTGAAGTGCTCGGCGACGACCTCGGCGCGCGACAGCATCCGCCGGTTCCAGTCGGGCGTCACGGGGCGGAACAGCCCGCCCGCGCCGCCCTGCTCGCGGCTGAGCCGGACGAGTTCGGCGGCGTCCGCCTTCTGGATCATGCGGGCGAGGCGCTCGGCCTGGCCGTCGTCCGCCGGGGCGCCGATCTTGATGCCGCCGGTGGCGAGGCCGGACACGAGCGGGTTCACCGGCAGGTTGCCCTGGATGAGGCCGTCGTGGTTGCCGAACGCGGCGAGCCACGGCATGTCCAGGCCGGTCGCCTGGAACGGCCGGCGCGCCGCGTCGATCAGGCCCGTGACACGCGGGAACCCGTACTTGGTGATCGCGACGTCGGCCTGCGCGCCGGGCGGCGGGCCGTCCGGGTGCCAGTACGCGCGGTCGTAGGACGCCCAGTCCATGACGCCCTCGTACCTGTTCGGGTCGCCGGAGTCGGGGCGGACGCGGCCGCCGTCCAGCAGGTCGATGATCCAGCGGATCTCGTTGTACTGGACGTTGTCGGAGGCGTCGCCGGTGTTGATGGTGAACGCCAGCCCGAGCCCGGTCGCGGGCCCGCGGCCGACCTGGTTCACCGCCTGCACCATCGCCTCGGCGACCTGCGTCGACAGGATCTCCTGCGGCCGGTACCCGCCCTCGGGGAACCCGCTGATCAGGTCGCGGACGCGGTCGATGAACTCGACGCGGGCCGGGGACTGCGCGTCGATGATGTGCACGTCGGTGAGGTGGCCGAACGCGAGGATGCCGCGGCGGGTGGCGGCGCGGCGCGCGGCGGCGGTGCCGCCGAGGTCGCGGCGCAGCAGGTGCGGCTCCCCCGGCCCGGTGATCACCGGGCGGTAGCCGCCGACGCCCGCCGCGCCGAGCACGTACGTCCGGTCGAGGGTGGTGCCGGCGACGGGGCCGGCGAGCGCGGGCGCGGCTGCGGCGGGACGCGCGGGGAACGCGGCCAGCCCGGTGGTGGCGATCCCGGCGCCGAGGGCGGCGCCCTTCAGGACACGGCGGCGGCTGTACTCACGAGTCACAATCGTGAATCAGACCACACCGGCAACGTGACATCAATGGCAAAAATGTCACAACTTAGGGCAATGCCCGGGGATCAGCCGCGGGTGTGGCCTTCACCGGTCACGACGTACTTCGTCGAGGTCAGCTCCGGCAGCCCCATCGGGCCGCGCGCGTGCAGCTTCTGCGTCGAGATGCCGATCTCCGCGCCGAACCCGAACTCCTCACCGTCGGTGAAGCGGGTCGAGGCGTTCACCATCACCGCGGCCGAGTCGACGAGCGACACGAAACGCTTCGCGGCCGGCTGGGACGTCGTGACGATCGCCTCGGTGTGGCCCGACCCGTAGGTGCGGATGTGCGCGACGGCGTCCTCCAGGGAGTCGACCACGCGGCCGGCGATGTCGAGCGAGAGGTACTCGGCGTACCAGTCGTCGTCGGTGGCCTCGACGACATCGGCGCTGTAGGAGCGGATGCGTTCGTCGCCGTGGACGGTGACCCCGGCGTTCTTGAGCGCCTCCAGCGCGCGCGGGACGAACGCGTCGGCGATGTCGGCGTGCACCAGGAACGTCTCCGCCGCGTTGCACACCGACGGGCGCTGCGTCTTGGCGTTCAGCAGGATGTCGACGGCCATGCCGACGTCGGCGGCGGAGTCCACGTACACCGCGCAGTTGCCGACGCCCGTCTCGATCACCGGGACGGTCGACTCCTCCACCACCGAGTTGATCAGCGACGCGCCGCCGCGCGGGATCAGCACGTCCACCAGGCCGCGCGCCCGCATCAGGTGCTTCACCGACTCGCGGGACGTGCCCGGGACGAGCTGGACCGCGTCCGCCGGGACCTCGGTGCCGGCCAGGGCGCTCTGCATGACCTCGACCAGCACCGTGTTCGAGTCGTGCGCGGACGACGAGCCGCGCAGCATCGCCGCGTTCCCGCTCTTCAGGCACAGCGCCGCGGCGTCCACGGTCACGTTCGGGCGGCCCTCGTAGATCATCCCGACGACGCCGAGCGGCACCCGCACCTGCCGCAGCTCCAGCCCGTTCGGCAGCACGCTCCCGCGCACCGTCTCCCCCACCGGGTCCGGCAGGGCGGCGACCTTGCGGACGGCGTCGGCGATCGCGGCGATCCGCGCCTCCGACAGGGTCAGCCGGTCGATCATGTACTCGGAGGTGCCGTTGTCGCGCGCCCGCGCGACGTCCACCCCGTTCGCCTTGACGATCTCCGGGGCGGCGGCGACCAGCGCGTCCGCGACGCGGTGCAGCGCCGCGTCCTTCGCCGCGCGCGGCAGCGGCGCCAGCACGGCCGCCGCCTCCCGCGCGCGCCGCGCAACCCGCAGGAACTCCTCGCGCTCGTCGCTCATCCCAACGCTCCCTCGTTCGAGTCGTACCGGGGACGGCCCCGGACCCCCGGTCAGTCCAGTATCACCAGATGGTCGCGGTGAATTATCTCGCGTTCGTACTCGGCGCCCAGCTCGCGGGCCAGCCAGCGCGTCGAGCGCCCCATCAGCTCCGGGATCTCGGACGCGTCGTAGTTCACCAGGCCGCGCGCGACGACGTGCCCGGCGGTGTCGCACAGGTCGACCGGGTCGCCCGCGGCGAAGTCGCCGTCCACGCCCGTCACGCCGGCCGGGAGCAGCGACTTGCGGCGCCGCACCACGGCCTCGACGGCGCCCGCGTCCAGCATGACGCGGCCCTGGCCGGTGGTGGCGTGCGCGAGCCACAGGTTCCGCGTCGACATGCGGCGCCCCTCGGCCGGGTGGAACAGCGTGCCGACCCGGTCGCCGGCGAGCGCGTGCGCGGCGGACGCGGCGTTCGTCAGCACCACCGGGATGCCCGCGATCCGGGCCGCCTCCACCTTGGTGACCATGCCGCCCGTCCCGACGCGCCCCGACCCGCCGAGCTCGACGTCCTTCAGGTCGTCCGGGCCGCGTACGTCGTCGACGCGGCGGGCGCCGGGCCGCCGCGGGTCGCCGGTGTAGAGGGCGTCGACGTCCGACAGCAGGACGAGCGCGTCCGCGCGGGTCAGGTGGGCGACGAGCGCGGCGAGCCGGTCGTTGTCGCCGAACCGGATCTCGTCGGTGGCGACGGTGTCGTTCTCGTTCACGATCGGCAGGATCCCCATCGCGAGGAGCTGCCCGAGCGTCCGCTGCGCGTTGCGGTGGTGCGAGCGGCGCATCATGTCGTCGGCGGTGAGCAGCACCTGCCCGACCGTCATCCCGTACCGGGCGAAGGACGAGGTGTAGCGGGCGAACAGCAGGCCCTGCCCGACGCTCGCCGCCGCCTGCTGGGTGGCGAGGTCGCGCGGGCGGCGGGTCAGCCCCAGCGGCCCGAGCCCGGCGGCGATCGCGCCGGACGACACGAACACGATCTCGGTGCCGTCGGCGCGGCGCGCGGCGAGGACGTCCACCAGCGCGTCGATGCGGTTCGCGTCGATCGTCCCCCGCGCCGTGGTCAGCGACGACGACCCCGCCTTGACGACGATGCGGCGGGCCTTGGCGATCTCCTCGCGCTCGCTCATGAACCTGCTCCCTGCGGGGAGGCGTCCCCCCGGTCCGATCCGCCCATCACCGGCCGCCCAGGCGGCGGTCGGTGCCGCGCGGGCCCGCGGCGGCCTCGCCGGCCGGGACCTCCGGCTCCCAGTCGAACACGACCGAGTCGTCCATGGTGCCGATCAGGACGGTGGCGCCGGCGCTCGCGCCCGCCTCGGCGAGCGCGTCCTCCACGCCGAGCCGGGCGAGCCGGTCGGCGAGGTACCCGACGGCCTCCTCGTTGGCGAAGTCGGTCTGCCGCAGCCACCGGACGGGCTTGGTCCCGGTGATCAGGTAGGTGTTGTCGCCGAGGTTCCGCACGTCGAAGTCGGCGTCCCCGCCGACCGGCTCGGGCCGGATCACGATGCGGGTCGGCTCCGCAGGCGGCAGCGACGCGCGGTACTCCTCCACCATCGCCGCCATCGCGAACGACAGCTCCCGCAGGCCCTCGTGGGTCGCCGCCGACACCTCGAACACCTTCAGGCCGCGCACCTCGAACTCGGGGCGCACCATCTCGGCCAGGTCCCGGCCGTCCGGCACGTCGATCTTGTTCAGCACGATGACGCGGGGGCGGTCCGACAGCGGGCGGTCGCCCAGCACCCGGTCGTACGCCCGCAGCTCCCGCTCGATGACCTCGAAGTCGCTGACCGGGTCGCGGCCCGGCTCCATCGTCGCGCAGTCCAGGACGTGCGCGAGGGTGGACGAGCGCTCGATGTGGCGGAGGAAGTCGAGGCCGAGGCCGCGGCCCTCGCTGGCGCCCTCGATGAGGCCCGGCACGTCCGCGACCGTGAACGCCGTGTCGCCCGCGCTCACCACGCCGAGGTTCGGGATCAGCGTGGTGAACGGGTAGTCGGCGATCTTCGGCTTCGCCGCGGACAGCGCGGCGATCAGCGACGACTTCCCCGCGCTGGGGAACCCGACGAGCGCGACGTCGGCGACGCTCTTCAGCTCCAGCACGACGTCGCGCTCCTCGCCCGGCTCGCCGAGCAGCGCGAACCCGGGCGCCTTGCGCTTCGCGGTCGCCAGCGCCGCGTTGCCGAGCCCGCCGTTGCCGCCCTTCGCGACCACGTACCGGGTGCCCTCGCCGACCAGGTCGGCCAGGACCCGGTCGCCCTCCTTCACGACGGTGCCGTCCGGGACGGGCAGGACCACGTCGGCGCCGTCCGCGCCGGTCCGCATGCCGCCCTGCCCCGGCCGGCCGTTGCCCGCCTTGCGGTGCGGGCGCCGGTGGTACTCCAGCAGGCTCGCGCAGTTGGAGTCCACGACGAGGACGACGTCGCCGCCGCGCCCGCCGTTCGCGCCGTCCGGGCCGCCGAGCGGCTTGAACTTCTCCCGGTGGATCGAGGCGCAGCCGTTCCCGCCGTTGCCGGCCGCGACGTGCAGCACCACCCGGTCGACGAACTGCGCGCCCGATCCCGCTCCAGCGGCCACGGTGAACTCTCCTCTGCGAAAACGGCGAAGGGACGGACCCGAAACGGTCCGCCCCTTCGTCAAAGCCTCTTCCCCCGGCGGACTATTCCGCCGGCGGGACCACGCTCACCGCGTTGCGGCCGCGGTAGCGGCGGAACTGCACCGCACCGGCGACCAGCGCGAACAGCGTGTCGTCGCCGCCGCGGCCGACGCCCGGGCCGGGGTGGAAGTGGGTGCCGCGCTGCCGGACGATGATCTCGCCGGCGTTGACGACCTGGCCGCCGAAGCGCTTCACGCCGAGGCGCTTGGCGTTGGAGTCGCGACCGTTGCGGCTGGACGATGCGCCCTTCTTGTGTGCCATGAGACCGCTCTCCCTTACTTCCCGGCCTTGATACCGGTGATCTTGACCTCGGTGTACGGCTGGCGGTGGCCCATCCGCCGCTTGTACCCGGTCTTGTTCCGGTAGTGCATGATGTTGATCTTCGGACCCTTGACCGCGCCGAGGATCTCGGCGGTCACCTCGTAGCGCGCGAGGTCGGCGGCCTTGCTGACGACCTTGTCGCCGTCCACGACGAGCACCGCCGGGAACGTGACGGTCGAGCCGACCTCACCGGCCAGCCTGTCGACGGTCAGGACGTCGTCGACGGCGACCTTCTCCTGCCTGCCGCCTGCGCGGACAATCGCGTACACCGCGGAAACCCTTCGTCTGCGCGCGCTTCCGGAATCAACCGGTCCCACGCGTGGCTTACCAGCCCCCGGATGGGGGCCTACCCCCGGCACCCGGCCGAGGGCGGCACACCAGGGCTGCCCCTGGCGCTCTCTGCTTGGCCTCACCGGATCGGCGAGGTGAGCACCGAACGACCCCCGGGACGGGGCTCGCGGTGCGAGTTCCGGCGACGCGCGCACGGCGCGCCGAAGTCCAAGGGTACCGGATGCCCTGACCGGATCGCGAACGCGTCCGGTCAGGGCATCGGGCCCCGGTCAGCGAGCCTCGTCAGCCGGCGGAGTCGCCGCCGTCGGCGGCCCGCGCGGCGGTGGCGCGGCGGCGGGTGCGGCGGCGGCCGGACGTGCCGGCGTCACCGGCCTCGCCGGCCTCGCTCTCGGCCGGTGCGGAGCCGTTGGACTCGGCGGCCGCGGCGGCGGGCGCACCGGCGCCGTTGAGGTCCGGTCCGGCGCCGTTGGCGGTCAGCGGGACGGGCTCGGCGTCGTCCAGCGCGCCCGGGGAGGTGCCGGCGGCCTCCGCGGCGGCTTCGGCGGCCTCCACGGCGGCCTGCGCCGGGGACTCGCCGATCTCCGGGGGCGGGCCCGCCGGGCGCTTCGCCGGACCCGACTTCTTCGGGCGGGAGCGGGCCGGCTCGGGCTGCGGCTCCGGCTCCGCCGCGGGCGCCGGCGCCTCGGCGGCGGGCTCGGGCTCCTTCGGCGCGGCCTCCTGCTGGGCCAGCTTCTCCTCGACGGCCTTCTCGACGTCGCCCTTGCGCTTGCGGCGGCGGCCGCTCTCCTTGCCGGCCGCCTTGTCGGCCTTCGGCTCGACCGGCGTCAGCTGGACGTGGATGCCGCGGCCGTTGCAGCACTCGCAGGTCTCCGAGAACGCCTCCAGCAGGCCCTGGCCGACCCGCTTGCGGGTCATCTGGACCAGGCCGAGCGAGGTGACCTCGGCGACCTGGTGCTTGGTACGGTCCCGCGACAGGCACTCGACGAGGCGGCGCAGCACCAGGTCGCGGTTGCTCTCCAGCACCATGTCGATGAAGTCGATCACGACGATGCCGCCGATGTCGCGGAGCCGGAGCTGGCGGACGATCTCCTCGGCCGCCTCCAGGTTGTTGCGGGTGACGGTCTCCTCCAGGTTGCCGCCCTGCCCGGTGAACTTGCCGGTGTTGACGTCGATGACCGTCATGGCCTCGGTCTTGTCGATCACCAGGGAGCCGCCGGACGGCAGCCACACCTTGCGGTCGAGCGCCTTGGCGATCTGCTCGTCGATGCGGAACGCGGTCAGGACGTCCTGGTCGCCCGTCCAGCGCTCGACGCGGTCGGCGAGGTGCGGGGCCACGTACTGGACGTACTCGGAGACGGTGTCCCACGCCTCGGCGCCGGACACGACCAGCTTGGAGAAGTCCTCGTTGAAGATGTCGCGGACGACCCGGATCGTCAGGTCCGGCTCGCCGTAGAGCAGCGACGGCGCCGACGCCGTCTTCACCTTCTTCTGGATGTTCTCCCACTGGGCGGCGAGGCGCGACACGTCGCGGGCGAGCTCCTCCTCCGTCGCGCCCTCGGCCGCCGTGCGGACGATCACGCCGGCGTTCTCCGGCATGACCTTCTTCAGGATCGACTTGAGCCGGCTGCGCTCCTTGTCGGGCAGCTTGCGGCTGATGCCGGTCATCGAGCCGTCCGGCACGTACACCAGGTAGCGGCCGGGCAGCGAGACCTGGCTGGTGAGCCGGGCGCCCTTGTGGCCGAGCGGGTCCTTGGTGACCTGGACGAGCACCGACTGGCCGGACTTCAGCGCCGACTCGATGCGGCGCGGCTGCCCCTCCAGGCCGGAGGCGTCCCAGTTGACCTCGCCCGCGTACAGGACGGCGTTGCGGCCCTTGCCGATGTCGACGAACGCCGCCTCCATCGACGGCAGGACGTTCTGGACCTTGCCCAGGTAGACGTTGCCCACGTACGACTGGTGCGTGGCGCGGTTGACGTAGTGCTCGACGAGGACGTCGTCCTCCAGGACGGCGATCTGGGTGCGCTCGCCCTCCTGCCGCACCACCATGACGCGCTCGACGGCCTCGCGGCGGGCGAGGAACTCCGCCTCGGTGATCACCGGCGGGCGGCGGCGGCCCTGCTCGCGGCCCTCGCGGCGGCGCTGCTTCTTGGCCTCCAGCCGGGTCGAGCCGCGCACGGACTGGACCTCGTCCTCGGCGGCGGCGCGGGCCTCCCGGGCGGTGCGGACGTGCACCACGGTGTTCGGCGGGTCGTCGGTGCCGTTCCCGCCCTCGCCGTCGGTCCCGGAGCGGCGCCTGCGGCGGCGCCGGCGGCGGCTCGTGCCGGTCTGGCCGCTCTCGCCGTCGTCCTCGCCCTCGGCGGCCTCTGCCTCGGCCTCCTCCGCCTTGGCCTCCTTGTTGGCGGCCTTGTCCTTCTTGCCGCTCTTGGCCGCCTTGCCGCCCTTGGGCTGCTCGTCCTTGGGCTCCTCGGCCTCGGCCTCGTCGGCGTGCGCCTCGTCCTCGGCGCCCTCCTTGCCGCGGCCGCGGCCCCGGCCGCCGCGGCGGCGCCGCCGGCGGGACGGGCGGTCCTCCGACTCGTCGTCGTCCGACGGGCCGTGGTCGTGCTCGTCCTCGCCGGTCTCGGGCTCGGGCTCGGCGGCCTTCTGGCGGGCGGGGGGCTCAGCCGTCGGCTGCGGCGGCTGGAAGACGACCATGGGCGGCTGGAACGTGACTCCGGGAACGCCCACGCCGCTGGCGGGCTCGGTCTCCGACACCTGCTCGGTGGACGCCTCGGCGCCCGCGACGGGGACGGCGGGGACCTCCGGCACCGGCGGGACGGCCGGGGGCTCGGCGGCGGCGCGGCGGCGGGTCCGGGTGCGGCGGGGGGTCCTCGCGGCGGGCTGCTCCTCGGCGGGCTGCTCGGCGGCGGGCTCGTCGGGCCGGGTCCCGGTTTCGGTCTCGGTGCCGGGGGAGGTCTCGGCGCCGGTCGCCTGGGCGGGCTCGGGGGTCTCGGCGGCGGCCTTCGCGCCCCGGGTCCGGGTGCGGGTCCTGGTCCGCTTCGGCGGCTCGGGAGCCTCCCGCTCGGCGGGCTGCTCCTCGGCGGGCTGCTCCCCGGCGGCCTGCTCGTCAGCGGGCTGTTCCCTGGCGGCCTCTTCGGCGGGCTGTTCCCCGGCGGCCTGCTCCTCGGTGACCTGCTCCTCGGTGATCTGCTCCCCGGCGGTCTCTTCGGCGGGCTGCTCGTCGGCGGGCTGCTCGTCGGCGGGCTGCTCGTCGGCGGGCTGCTCGTCGGCGGCCGCGGCGGGCTCTTCGGCGGCCTCTTCACCGGGCGGCCCTTCGGCGGCGGCCGCCTCCTCGGCGACCGGCTCCTCGGCGGTGTCCTCCTCCGCTTCAGCCTCCGGGGCGGCGGGCTCCTCGGCCGCAGGCTCCTCGGTGGCGGCGGGCTCTTCGGCTGCGGGCTCCTCTGCGGCGGGGGGCTCGTCGGCGGGCTCGGCAGCGGCGGGGGGCTCGGCCGCGGGAGGTTCGGCCGGGCTCTCGTCCACCTCGGGCGGCGGGCCGGCGGGGCGGCTCGCCCGGCGCGGGCGCGACGTCACCCCGGTCGCCGGGGTCTCCTCGGTGTCGGTCGTCTCGCTATCGATCGTTTCGTTATCCGTACCTTCGGCCGTGGCCGAATCGGCTTCGTTCTCAAGCATCCGGGCAATCTCCCGTCAGGCTCCCGGGCGCGTCCGCTCGCTCCGCCCGGGGGCGGATCGGTGCGGTGCGCCGCACGAGAGCACCTCGTCAGTCATCGGCGTCGTCACCGCCGGACGGTGGTCCGGCCATGACGACGAAGTCGTCGGGGGTGCGCCGGCCGTACCCTGCGGAACCGGTTCCGTGCTCCCACGGCTTCGGTTCCCCGGTCAGGCGCTGACGGCATCCGCGCTCGCGGCGTCCCCGGGCTGCGGCCGCGCAGGGCCGCGGGCCGTCTCGGCGTCGTCGCCGGACGGCAGGCCGATCTCCCGGTCGGGATCCAGGGGATCCGCGAGGCCACCGGTGTCCGCGTCGAGGGGCCCCTGCGCCAGCCTGGTCACCAGCGGCGGTGACGGCGGCGCGAGGTCGGCTACCTGGCGCAGTCCGGTGAGGATGTCGTCGGGTCGTACGGCCGGTGTGGAATGCCGAACAACCATTCGAAGTATCGCACAAGGGGCATCCGCCGCCTCCGCGGCGCGCCGGTCCAGCTCGCAGGCGGACACGGCGGCGCGCACGTCGAAACGGCGCCGTCCCTTCTTCGTGAGGCGTTCCACCTCGATGTGCTCGGCGGCCATGAAGGCGGCCACGGCCGCGGCGGCGTCGTCGTCGGACACGCCGTCCAGCCTGATCCGCCATTCGGACGCCTCGAGCCGATCGGCGAACGCGCTCGGCTTCGCCGCCGCGTCGTCCCGTCCCGCCCGCACCGGCACGACATCGACGATGTCGAGCCCGGGGGGCAGGGCCGCGTCGAGATCGGCCCGCACCCGCGCAGGGTCGCGGGTCTCGGTGAGCCCGAGTTCGAGGTATTCGGCCTCACTGGCCACCCCTGTCGCCGCCGCACCCGCGTACGAGATCTTCGGGTGGGGGGTGAATCCGCCGCTGAACGCGACAGGGATCCCGGCGCGCCTGACGGCGCGTTCCACGGCCCGGGAAATGTCGCGGTGGCTCGTGAACCGCAGCCTGCCCCGCTTGGCGTAGCGGACGCGCAGTCGCTGGGTCACGGGGGCCGGCGCCGGACCCTCCGGCATGGGTGCCAGGGCTCTTGTCCTTCCTACTCGTGTCGAGTCGAAAAACTAGGTCTCCCTATAGAGTACGGGTCCCCGAGCATCGTTCCGCCAAGCACGGGCGCCGTCGTGCCCGGACCCCCGCAGCTCAGGGCGTTCCCGCAACCGGTTCCGGACATGCGGACGCCCGCGCGGGTCGCCGCGCCCCGGGCCGGGCCGCCGCGGGTCAGACCACCGACAGCGGCAGCAGCTTCCGGCCGGTCGGGCCGATCTGGATCTCGGTGCCCATGGTGGGGCAGACGCCGCAGTCGTAGCAGGGCGTCCAGCGGCAGTCCTCGACCTCGGTCTCGTCGATGGCGTCCTGCCAGTCCTGCCAGAGCCATTCGCGGTCGAGGCCGGCGTCGAGGTGGTCCCAGGGCAGGACCTCGACCTCGTCGCGCTCCCGGACGGTGTACCAGGCCAGGTCGACGGGCTCGCCGGCGAGGGCCTTCTCGGCGCAGGCGGTCCAGCGCTCGTAGGAGAAGTACTCGCTCCAGCCGTCGAAGCGGCCGCCGTCCTCCCAGACGGCGCGGATGACCTTGCCGACGCGCCGGTCGCCGCGCGACAGCAGGCCCTCGATGATGGAGGGCCGCCCGTCGTGGTAGCGCAGGCCGATGGCGCGGCCGTACTCCTTGTCGGCGCGCAGCAGGTCCTTGAGGGCGTGCAGGCGGCGGTCGACGGTCTCGTGGTCGCACTGCGCGGCCCACTGGAACGGCGTGTGCGGCTTCGGCACGAACCCGCCGATGGACACGGTGCAGCGGATGTCCTTGCGGCCGGTGGCCTCGCGCCCCGCCTGGATGACGCGCCTGGCCATGTCGGCGATCGCGAGGACGTCCTCGTCCTCCTCGGTGGGCAGGCCGCACATGAAGTACAGCTTGACCTGCCGCCAGCCGTTCTCGTAGGCGGTGCTGACGGTGCGGATCAGGTCCTCCTCGGTGACCATCTTGTTGATCACCTTGCGCATCCGCTCGGAGCCGCCCTCCGGCGCGAACGTCAGCCCGGAGCGCCGTCCGCCGCGGGAGAACTCGTTGGCGAGCGTGATGTTGAAGGCGTCCACGCGGGTGGACGGCAGCGACAGCGAGGTGTTGGTGCCCTCGTAGCGGTCCGCGAGGCCCTTGGCGATGTCGCCGATCTCGCTGTGGTCGGCGCTGGACAGGCTGAGCAGCCCGACCTCCTGGAAGCCGGACTCCTTCAGGCCCTGCTCGACCATGCTCCCGATCGTGGTGATCGACCGCTCGCGGACCGGGCGGGTGATCATCCCGGCCTGGCAGAACCGGCAGCCGCGGGTGCAGCCGCGGAAGATCTCCACGCTGTACCGCTCGTGCACGGTCTCGGCGAGCGGGACGAGCGGCTTCTTCGGATACGGCCACTGGTCGAGGTCCATCACGGTGTGCTTCTCGACCCGCCACGGCACGCCCGGCCGGTTCGGCGCGACCCGCTGGATGCGGCCGTCCGGCAGGTAGGTGACGTCGTAGAAGCGGGGCACGTACACGCCGCCGGACGCCGCGAGCCGCATCAGCAGCTCGTCGCGCCCGCCGGGCTCGCCCTCGGCCTTCCACTCGCGGATCACCTCGGTGATCGCGAGGACGATCTCCTCGCCGTCGCCGAGGACGGCCGCGTCGATGAAGTCGGCGATGGGCTCGGGGTTGAACGCGGCGTGCCCGCCCGCGATCACTATCGGGTGCTCGCCGGTGCGCTCGGCGGCGTCCAGCGGGATGCCGGCGAGGTCGAGCGCCGTCAGCATGTTGGTGTAGCCGAGCTCGGTGGAGAACGACACGCCGAGCACGTCGAACGCGCCGACCGGGCGGTGCGCGTCCACGGTGAACTGCGGGATGCCGTGCTCGCGCATGACGGCCTCCATGTCGGGCCAGACCGTGTAGGTCCGCTCCGCGAGGACGCCGTCGCGCTCGTTCAGGATCTCGTAAAGGATCTGGACGCCCTGGTTCGGCTGCCCGACCTCGTAGGCGTCCGGGTACATCAGCGCCCACCGGACGTCGGTCTGGTCCCAGTCCTTGATCTGCGAGTTCAGCTCGCCGCCAACGTACTGAATCGGCTTCTGCACGCTCGGAAGCAGCGGCTCCAGGCGCGGGAAGAGCGACTCGACCGGCATGACGGAATCCTCCGTGCAGGGGACGTTGGGATGAACGTCCAGCCTACGCGCTGGACGGTCGCTAATCGAACGCGTGCCGCCGGACGTGCACGGCCTGCAGCAGCCCGAACGCGATCATGTTGGCGAAGGTGGCGGACCCGCCGTAGGAGATGAACGGCAGCGGCAGCCCGGTGATCGGCATGATCCCGATCGTCATGCCGATGTTCTCGAACGCCTGGAAGCCGAGCCAGCACACGACCCCGGTCGCGACGAGCGTGCCGAACAGGTCGGCGGCCTGGGTGGCGATCCGCAGCCCGCGCCACAGCACCACGCCGAGCAGCACGACGATGACCGCGGCGCCGACGAAGCCGAGCTCCTCCCCCGCCACCGTGAAGATGAAGTCGGTCTGCTGCTCGGGGACGAAGTGGCCGCCGGTCTGCTCGCCGTTGAACAGGCCCTTGCCGAGCACGCCGCCCGACCCGACCGCGATGCGGGCCTGCTGGGCGTTGTAGCCGGCGCCGCGCGGGTCGGCCTCCGGGTGCAGGAACGCGATGAACCGGTCGACCTGGTAGTCCTTCAGCAGCCCGAAGAACCACACCGCGACGCCTGCGAGCGCCCCGCCGCCGACCAGGCCGGCGAGCCAGCGCTTCTGCGCGCCGGAGATCGCCAGCATGCCGAGCACGACGGCGATGAACACCAGCGTGGTGCCGAGGTCCGGCTGCAGCATGATCAGAACGCCGGGCACCCCGGCGAGGACGAGCGCGAGCAGCACGTCGCGGCGGCCCGGCCCGATCTCGCCGTCCCGCGGCTCCCCGAGGATCATCGCGAGCAGCACCACGAGCCCGACCTTCGCGAACTCCGACGGCTGCACCTGGAACCCGCCGCCGAGCACGATCCACGAGTGCGACCCGTTGATCGTCGAGCCGAGCGGGGTCAGCACGGCCAGCAGGCCCACGCACGCCACCCCGTACAGGATGGGCACGTAGGCGCGCAGGAGCCGGTAGTCGAGGACGGTGACGATGCCGCCGAGCAGGAACCCGATGAGCAGGTTCAGCACATGCCGCTTGAGCATGCTCTCCGGGTCCTTGCCCTGCTCGGCGAGCAGGTGGAAGGTGGCCGAGCGCACCAGCAGCGCGCCCACCACCGACAGCGCCAGCACGGCGACGAACAGCGGCCAGTCGAGCCGGCGCAGCCCGGCGAGGCGGCTCCGCCACGTCCGCCGCGCGCCGTACCCCTCGACCGGCCCCACGCCGGTTCCGGCGATCACGGGGCGGCTCCCTGGCCCGGCATCCGCGGCAGCTCGGAGGGGAGCTTCCCGTCCTTGAGGATGGGCTTCCTGTCCTTCGTGCCGTACATGGCCTCCCAGATCTCGCGGACGGCGGGGGCGGCCGTGGAGGCGCCGAAACCGCCCTGCGAGACCATCACGACGACCGCGAAGCGCGGGTTCTTCACCGGGCCGAACGAGGCGAACCAGGAGGTGTCCTGCTTGCCGTAGACCTCGGCGGTGCCGGTCTTGCCGCCCACGTCGACGCGTTTGAAGTCGAAGCCGCCGAACGCGCCCGCCGCGGTGCCCTCCTTGGGGACCTGGGCCAGGGCGTTGCGGATGTACTTCAGCACCTTCTGATCGACCGGGAGCTTCTCCGCCGGCGGGGGCTGGATCCGCTGGACGACCGTGCCGTCCGGCCGGACGATCGCGACCCCGAGCCGCGGCGTCAGCAGCTTGCCGCCGTTGGCGAGCGCCGCGTACGCGCGGGCGAGCTGCAGCGGCGTCACCAGGACGTTGCCCTGCCCGACCGAGAAGTTGGCCGCGTCACCGGGGCGCCACACGTAGCCCTCGGTGCAGTTCTCCGTCGCGACGGCCTTCAGGTAGGCGGCGCGCGCCGGGTCGGTCTTGGCGACCTCGGGGTAGCCCTCCTTGGCGCCCTTGCAGTTGGCGGCCTTGGTGGCCTCCCAGTAGTTCCGCTTCCACTCCCGGTCCGGGATGCGGCCGGCGCTCTCGCTGGGGAGGTCGATCCCGGTCTTCTTCCCGAACCCGTACTGGCGGGCCATCTTCACCATCGGGTCGGACGGGTTCTTCTTCGGGTGCATCCCGCCGTCCGCCTTCCACTCCAGGTAGGCGAACCGGTAGAACACCGTGTCGCAGGACTTCACGAGGGCGGTGTGCAGCGTCATCGGGCCGTACCCGGTGCCACCGGCGTTGCTGAACGCCCGATTGCCCACGTTGTAGGAGCCGGGGCACGGGTAGATGCCCTTCAGGCTGGCCCCGTCCTTCACCGCGGCGGCCACCGAGGAGATCTTGAAGGTGGAGCCGGGCGCGAACTGCCCCTGGGTGACGCGGGAGATCAGCGGCTCGCCGTTCTTCTTGCCGAGCAGCGCGTCGTACTTCTCCTGCGAGATGCCGCCGGTCCAGATCGCCGGGTCGTAGGTCGGGTAGCTGGCCATCGCGACCATGCGGCCGGTGCGCACGTCCATCACAACCGCGGCGCCCGCGTCGGCCGGCTTGCCCCCCTTGCGCGCATTGTCGATCGCGTGCTTGAGCGCCTTCTCCGCCGCGCCCTGCACGCCCGCGTCGATGCTGGTGACGAGGTTGCTGCCGGACTTCGGCTGCTGCTCCTCGGCGGTGCCGGTGACGCGGCCCTGGCTGTCGACGAGGACCCGGCGGTACCCCGGCTCGCCGCGCAGCGCCCGGTCGTACTGGGCCTCCAGCCCGGCGCGCCCGACGAGGTCGACGCCGCTGTACCCGGTGACCTTCAGGCCCTTGCGCTTGTCCAGCTCGTCCTGCGTGACGGGCTGGAGGTAGCCGAGCACCTGCGCGGCGCTCGCGCCCTCCGGCTCCGGGTAGTCGCGGACGGCCTGGATCTGCGCGGTGACGCCGGGGAAGTCCTCCTGCCGCTCCATGATCTGCAGGGCGCGCTTGGGGTCGACGTGGTCGTCGACGGGGATCGGCTGGTACGGGGACCCCGGCCAGCACGGCCGCTTCACGGTGGGGCTGCACAGCCGGATCCGCTTGGAGATGTCGTCGTAGGTCGTCCCGAGGACGGCCGCGAGCCGTTTCAGGACGGCCTCGCCGCCGTCGTCCAGCCGGGACAGCGTGGTCCGGTCTACCGACACGACGAGCGCGCTGCGGTTCCGGACGAGGGGCCTGCCGCGGTCGTCGAGGATCATGCCGCGGACGGCGGGGACGACGATGTCGCGGGTGCGGTTCTGGGCGGCGATCTCCCGGTAGTGCTCGCCCTCCAGGACCTGGAGGGTCCACATGCGGCCGACGAGGACGAGCAGCAGCGCGCCCACGAGGACGTACAGGACGACCAGCCGGAAATGGGTGCGGGGGTTCACAGGATCCCGCCCCGCCCGGACATGGCGCGGTAGCGGGCGGCGGGCACCGCGAGGCGGTCGCCGCGCGGTCGTTCGCCGCTCTCGTACCGGCGGGTGGCGCGCAGCACCGCCCAGACGACGAACGGGCTGGCGATGATGTCGTACAGGACCTGCAGCGGGACCATCCGGGAGACGGTGTCCCACCCGGCGCGCGGGTCGCCGAGGATCATCCCGGTCGCCGCGTACAGGACCGTCCCGGCGAGCGCGCCCGCGGCGACGGCGAAGAACGGCACGACCGACTGCCGGTCCATCTCGGTCGCGGCGGCGCCGCACAGGTAGCCGATGAGGCAGTACACCAGCGCGTACCGGCCGATGGTGTGGTCGGAGGGCGGGATGATGTCGGCGGCGAGGCCGGCGAGGAACCCGGTGACCATGCCGGTCATCGACCCGGCGACCAGCGCCAGCGCCACGACGGCCAGCAGCACCAGGTCGGGCTGCACGCCGCCGGGCAGCGGCAGCCGGTTCGCCACCGACACCTGCAGGATCAGGGTCACGACGATCACCACCGCGGCGACCGCGGTGCGGCCGGCCGGTGACGCCTCGGGCGGATTCAGCACGTCAGTCCCTCGCGCTCGGTTGGGTGGACGGGCTCGCGGAGCGGCGGGGCCGCGCGTCGCCGCTCTCCCGGGCCTTCGGGCTCTTGCTCGCCTCCGGGCTCGTGCTCGGGCTCGGCGTCGCGGGCGGTTTCGGCTTCGGCGGGAGCACCGCGTCCCGCGGGTCGGTCTTCGGCGGGGCGACCACGACGCCGACGACGTCCAGGCTGGTGAACTTCACGAACGGCCGGACGTAGGCGGTGCGGGTCAGCCCGCCGGTGGCCTTCTCGATGCGCGCGACCTCGCCGATCGGGACGCCGGGCACGTACGGGCGCTGCCCCTGCGACCCGAGCGTCACGATCCGCTGCCCGACCTGGATGGGCGCGGCGGCGTCCAGGAGCTGGAACCGCAGCGGCGTGTCGCCGCCCCCGCCGAGGCCGCGGCGCCCGCGGCCCTGCACGATGCCGATCTCCTTGGACGCCTCCAGCCGGGAGCCGATGGACGAGGTCTGGTCGGTGGCGAGCAGGACGGTCGAGGTGGCGGGCCCGACCCGGGTGACGCGGCCGACGAGCCCGGCGGCGCTGATCACCGTCATGTCGGGCTTGATGCCGGCGCGGCTCCCGGCGTCGATGGTGACGGTGTCCTCGAAGCCCTGCCCGGCGGAGATCACCTGCGCGGCGCGGATCTTGTAGCCGCCCATCCCGGCGGTGCCGAGCAGCCGCTCCAGCTGCGCCGACTTGTCCTTGTCGAGCCGGCTGGAGCGCAGCTGCTCGCGCAGCTTCTGGTTCTCCCGGGCGAGCCGGTCGGCGCGGCGCCGCTCGCCGGGCGCGTCGGTGATCGCGTCGAAGGCGTTCCCCACCGGCCGGACCACCGACGCCGACGCGCGCTCCACGGGGCCGAACACGGTGGCGCCGAGGCCGCGCAGCCCGCGCAGCGGCGAGTCCGCGCCGCCGCGGTAGTCCACGGTGATCATCGTGAGCGCCACGACGAGCAGCACGCCGAGCACCATGCGGGTGCGCCGGGTGTCCTTCACGCACCGACCTCCGGTTTCCTGTGTACGCCGGGAGCCCGGCGCCGGCCGGCTCCTCCCCGAGGGGTGACGCCCCGGCGCCCCCGGCGGACCACGTCCGATCTAGTGCCGCGGCTCCGGGACGAGGACCTGGCGCAGCGACTCGAAGTCCTCGACGCACTTGCCGGTGCCGAGCACCACCGAGTCGAGCGGGTTGTCCACCAGGTGGATGGGCATCCCGGTCTCCTCGCGGAGCCGCTCGTCGAGGTTCTTCAGCAGCGCGCCGCCGCCGGTGAGCGCGATCCCGCGGTCCATGATGTCGCCCGACAGCTCGGGCGGGCACTTGTCCAGCGTGGTCTTGACCGCGTCCACCACGGCGTTGACGGGTTCCTCGATCGCCCGGCGCACCTCCTCGGCGGAGATCACGACGGTCTTCGGCAGCCCGCTCACGAGGTCGCGACCCCGGATCTCGGCGTGCGGCTCCTCGTCGCCGCCGGGATAGGCCGAGCCGATGGCCATCTTGATCTCCTCGGCGGTCCGTTCCCCGAGCATCAGGGAGTATTCCTTCTTGGAGAAGGAGATGATCGCCTGGTCCAGCTCGTCGCCGCCGACGCGGACCGACTGGCTGGTGACGATGCCGCCGAGCGAGATGATCGCGACCTCGGTGGTGCCGCCGCCTATGTCGACGACCATGTTGCCGGTGGGCTCGTAGACGGGCAGCCCGGCGCCGATCGCGGCGGCCATCGGCTCCTCGATGATGTAGACGCGGCGGGCCCCTGCCTGGTAGCCCGCCTCCTTCACCGCGCGCTGCTCCACGCCGGTGATGCCGCTCGGCACCGCGACGACGATCCGCGGCTTGGCGAAGTGCCGGCGCTTGTGGACCTTCTGGATGAAGTAGCGCAGCATCCGCTCGGTGACGTCGAAGTCGGCGATGACCCCGTCCTTGAGCGGCCGCACGGCGACGATATTGCCGGGCGTGCGGCCGATCATCCGTTTGGCCTCGATGCCGACCGCCACGATCTTCCCGGTGTTGGTGTTGATCGCCACCACGGATGGTTCGTTCAGGACGATGCCACGCCCGCGCACGTACACCAGTGTGTTGGCGGTACCAAGATCGACGGCCATGTCCCGGCCAAGAAACGACAGCTTGTTACCCATGAAGAAAGGGAGCCCTTCATGATTGACGGGCGTGTATAGCGGCGCGTCCATCGTAACGTGCGCCCCCGTCCGCGGGCAGTCACCCCGCCGTCGCGCGTCGCGGAAAAAACGCGTCCTGACCAGCTCGGTTTTCGCTAAAGAAGACGCGGGCCGGAGTTCCGGCCCGCGCTCGAGAGTCGTCCCCCGGACGCGTCTCAGCCCAGTTCGGGGAAGAACAGCTTGATCTCGCGCTCGGCGGAGTAGGTCGAGTCGGAGCCGTGCACGATGTTCTCGCCGATCTCCAGCGCGAAGTCGCCGCGGATGGTGCCGGGGGCGGCGCTGACCGGGTCGGTGGCGCCGGCCAGGGAGCGGAACGCCTCGATGGCGCGGGGGCCCTCGACGACCATGGCGACGAGCGGGCCGCCGGTGATGAACTCGACCAGCTCGCCGAAGAACGGCTTGCTCGCGTGCTCCTCGTAGTGCGCCTCGGCGGTCTCGCGGGAGAGCGTGCGGAGTTCCAGCGCGACGAGCGTCAGGCCCTTGCGCTCGATCCGGGAGATGACCTCGCCGATGACTCCGCGGCGGACGCCGTCGGGCTTGACCAGGACAAGAGTGCGCTCGGACACGGGTGGTTCTCCTTGCGGAATTTCGGTTTCGGTAAGCGCGCGAATACTACCCGCCCCGCGCGCCGGAAGTGGCATTCCGGCGCCGGAGGCCGGGCCGGACCGCCGCGGCGGCGAGCACCGCGGCGAGCATTCCGGCGGCGGCGAGCCAGCCGCGGTAGCCCTCCAGAAGGGCCTGGACCTGCTGCGTTTCGGTGACCGGAAGCCGCCCCCGCAGCCGGGACGCCTGCAGCGACAGCACGATCAGCTGCCCGGTCAGCACGGCCGGGAAGCACAGCGTCAGGCCGAACAGCGCGGCGCCGGGCGCGGCGTCTCGCAGCGAGCCGGCCAGGGCCAGCCCGGCTCCCGCGCCGAGCGGGACGAGCATGGCGAGCAGCGTCCACCGGTCGCGGGGGTCGGCGGCGAGGCCGAGCGGCGGCGCCGACGCGAGCAGCAGCAGGCCGGTGCGGACGGCGCCGCGGGCGGGCGCGCGGGTCGCGGCGAGGGCGCCCGCCAGGGCGGCGACGGCTGCGGCGGCGAACGGGAGCAGCGGCGCGCCGCCGGGCCCGCGGGCGGTGGCGGCGAGCCCGGCGAGCGGTCCGGCGACCGGGTAGCCGAGCAGCCCGACGGCGACCATGGCGAGGGCGCAGCCGTGCGGGCTGCCCGTCTGCGCGTCGCGCCCGCCGACGGCGGCGAGGCCGAGCAGGGCGGGCACCGCGAGGCCCCCGACGAGCAGCCGCGCGCCGGGCGACCAGCCGTCGGCGGCCACGACGGCGAGGAACGCGAAGCCCGCCGCCGGGACGAGCGGGACCAGGAGCCGGCCGCGCTCGGTGTGCCGGGCCGGGGGGAGCGTCCACGGGACGCGGCCGCGCAGCAGCGGGCGGGCGGCCGCCGCGCCGGCCGCGGCGACGGCGAGCCACGGGAAGGGCGCGAGCGCGACTCGCCAGTCGGGGACGGGCGCGCCGCCGGCGGGCACGGCCGCCAGCGCGAGCGGCATCGCCGCGATGAGCGTGCCCGCGAGCACGCCCGCCCAGGCGGCGGCCAGGGCGTGGTCGCGGCGTTCCCAGACCAGCACGAGGGAGGCGGGCAGGACGGTGCCGGCGCCCGCGCCCTGGACCGCCCGGACCGCCCCGGTCAGCAGCACGGAGTCGGCGAGGCGGGCGGCGCCGAGGCCGGCCAGCAGCACGGCCAGGCCCGCGGCGAGGACCGTCCAGGCGGGGAACCGGCGGGCCGCCGCGGCGGCGGGCGGGACGGCGAGCAGCAGCGCGGGCAGCGACAGCCCGGTGGCGCGCAGCAGGCCGGCGACGCCCGCGCCGCCGAGGCCGAGGGCGTCCGCGGCGGCGGGGACGACGTTGGCGGAGGCGTCCGGCACGGTCAGCACGGCGGCGGGCACCGCGGTGCCGGTCAGCAGCAGCGCGCCGAGCGCCGCGAGCCGCCGCCGCGCGGCGCCCTCGCCGGGGCGCTCCCGGGCCGGGGTCGCCGCCGCACTGGTGGACGCCGCACTGGTGGACGCCGCGCTGCCGTACGCTGCATGGGTGGACACGGCCTGCTCCTCTGGAGGGTCGTCATCCGCCGGACGCGTTTTTCCTGAAAAGGAAAGATGTCCAAGTTGTGGTGATATTCGGAATACGCGGTAATCGGCGGGATGATTGTGCTGCCGTTCCGACCGAACTTAGCGCGGCCGCGCGCTCGCCGCCTTGCGTCCGAGCCAAATCGCCGTCCACCAAAGCGCCCCGAAAACGGCGCCGAGGAAGAACATGGCCGGCACCATGAAGCCGGTCGCGATGATGAGCACCTGCAGCGCGGTGCCCGCCGGGACCGCCCAGGGCCGGCGCAGCAGCCCGGCCAGCACCAGGCAGGCGACCGCCAGGCTCCCGCACACCGCGCCCGCGGTCGCGCCGTCCACGTCCAGCACCGCGACGGCGACCGGGATGGCCAGCGCGATCACGATGGCCTCGCACGCCAGCACCATGGCGAACAGCCGCCGCGCCGGGTTGCCGGCGGCCCCGCCCTCGGCGGCCCGGGTGCTCATCGGCGGCCCTCCTCGACGCGCAGCAGGGTGCGGGCGTCGCCCGCCGTGACCACCGACCCGGTGATCAGCACGCCGGCGCCGCGGTACTCGCCGGTCTCCTCGGCGAGGCCGATCGCCCGGTCGATGGCGTCGTCCAGCCGCGGCTCGACATGGACGCGCTCGGCGCCGAACACGCCCTCGGCGATCTCGGCCAGCTCGTCGGGCGGCATCGAGCGCGGGGAGGAGTTCCGGGTCACCACCAGCTCCGCCAGGACGGGTTCGAGCTGGTCCAGGACGCCCGCGACGTCCTTGTCGGCGGCGATCGCGAGCACCCCGGCGAGCCGGGTGAAGCCGAACGACTCGGTGATCGTGGCGACGGTCGCGGCCATCCCGGCGGGATTGTGCGCGGAGTCCAGCAGGACGGTCGGGCCCGTCCGGGCGATTTCCAGCCGGCCCGGCGACGCGGACCCGGCGAAACCGCTGCGCACCAGCGCCGGGTCGAGCTGCCCCTCGTCGCCGCCGAGGTAGGAGTCGCCGGCCGCGATGCGGGTCGCCGCCTCCAGGTTGTGCTCCCCCCTGGTCGGCGCGCCGGAGGCGAACGCCTCGACGGCGGCGAGGGCCGTCGCGGCGTTGCCCGCCTGGTGCTCGCCGAACAGCGGCAGGAAGATCTCGTCGTAGACGCCGTGCAGACCCTGCAGGCGGAGCTGCTGGCCGCCGACCGCGACGTCGCGGCCGAGCACGCCGTACTCGATGCCCTCCCGGGCCGCCGCGGCGCCGACCTCCACGACCCGCCGCAGCAGCACCTCGGCCGCCTCGACCGGCTGCTGCGCGAGGACCGCGACCGCGCCGGTCTTGATGATGCCCGCCTTCTCGCCGGCGATCTCCTCCAGCGTGTCGCCGAGGTAGCGGGTGTGGTCCAGGCCGATCGGGGTGATCACCGCGACCGCGCCGTCCGCGACGTTGGTCGCGTCCCAGGTGCCGCCCATGCCCGTCTCGACGACCGCGACGTCGACCGGGGCGTCCGCGAACGCCGCGAACGCCATCGCCGTCAGCACCTCGAAGAACGACAGCCGCGCCGGGTGCTTGCCGTCGACCAGCTCGACGTAGGGCAGGACGTCCTCGAACGTCTCGACGAAGCGCTCCTCGCTGATCGGCTCCCCGTCGATCGCGATGCGCTCGCGCAGCGTGGTCAGCTCGGGGCTGGTGTAGAGACCGGTGCGCAGCCCGCGCTCGCGCAGCAGCGCCTCGATGAGCCGGGCCGTGCTGGACTTGCCGTTCGTCCCGGCGATGTGGATCACCGGGTACGCGCGGTGCGGCTCGCCCAGGACGTCGACCAGGTCGCGGATCCGGTCGAGGGTGGGGTCGATCTCCCACTCGACGCCGCGCGCCATGATCGCGGCGACGGTCGCCCGGTAGCCGGCCGGTTCGGTTCGCTGACTCACGGTTTCAGAGCCTACTCGGCGGCGCGCGACGCTCCGTCCGCCCCCACACTGGAGATATGGACGTGTTCTTCCGGGAATGGGAGCGGCGCGCTCCGGGCGAGACCCGCGACGTCGGGCGGGCCCGCGCGCTGGCGGACGCCCTGGGGGTCCTGGACCCGGGAGTGCCCGTCCTGACCGTGGTGGGGTCCAAGGGGAAGGGCACGGCGGCGACCTACGCGTCGGCCTTCCTCGCCGCGGCCGGGCGCCGCGTGTGCACCGTCACGAGCCCCGGCCTGCGCACCGACCGCGACCGCATCAGGATCGACGGGCGCGCCGTCTCCGACGACGAGCTGGCCTCCCTCGCGGACGCCCTCGACGAGGCCGCCCGCGCCCTCCCGCCGCCCTCGGCGGGCTACCTGTCGCCGTCGGGCCTCTTCCTGCTCGCGGGCGTCCTGCACGCCCGGCGGGCCGGCGCGGACGTGCTCGTCCTGGAGGCCGGCATGGGCGGGCGGTCGGACGAGGTCGCCCTGTTCCCGCCGGACGTCGCCGCGATCACCCCGGTGTTCCTGGAGCACGCCGGCGTCCTCGGCGCCACCGAGGCGGAGATCGCCCGGGAGAAGCTCGGGGTGGCGGGGCCGGGGACGGTCGTGCTGTCGGCGCCGCAGCCGCCGCCGGTCGCCGAGGTGCTGCGCGGCGCCGAGGTCGTCGGGCCCGGCGTCGTGCCCGCCGGCCTCCTGCCCGCCGGCCTCGGCCGGGCCGCCGCCGAACTGGGCGTCGCCGCCGCCCGCCGCATGCCGGGCGTGCCCGAGCCCCCGGCCGGGACGCTCCGGGAGGTGCTGGCGTCGGTCGTCCTGCCGGCGCGGTCGTCCTGCCACGACGTGCCCGGATCCGCGACGAGGGTGCTCATCGACTCGGCCGTCGACCGCACCGGCGTCACCGCCGCGCTGGCCGCCGCGCGGGAGGCGTGGGGGACGATCGACCACGCCGTCGTCTGCCTGCCCGACCACAAGGACGTGGACGGGGCCGTCGCCGCGCTCGGCTCGCTGCCCGTGACGTCGGTCCGGCTGGCGCTGCCGCACCTGCGGTTCACCCGCCCGGCGCCGCCCGGCTGGGACGTGGTCGACGCGGCCGCCATCACGCCGGAGTCGCTGGCCACGCTCGGGCACCGCGTGATCGTCCTCGGCACCGGCTACTTCACCGGGCACGTCCTCGGCGTGGTCGACGCCGACACCGAGCGGCTGTTCGTCACTTCGGCCGCTCGACGTCCTTCCTGATGCGGCGCATCACCTCGGCCATCAGCGTGAACTGCGGGTTCCGCGTCGGGCGGTTGGACGCGACGACGCCGTAGGAGTCCTCGGTGGCCCACGCGCAGTACGTGTGCGTCTCGGCCAGCACCGCGAACGTGCCGCACACCGCCTTCCCGCCCCTGCCGCCCGCGTCGGCGTCCTGGCCGGCGATGAACGTGGTGGGCTGGATGCGCTGCAGGAAGTCGGCCGGGTCGCCGACCGGGCCCGTCCCGCCCATGAACAGGACGTTGACGTCGCGCACGGGCTCCTCGGTGTAGACGGCCGTGCCGTGCTTCGCGACCGGGACGCCGCCCGCCTCGACGGCGGCCGCGATGAACGGGTACGCGGCGCTCGCCTGCGGCGCCGTCAGGCCGTCCTTGTGCAGCCCGCCGGCCGCCGGGCCCGCGCTGATCACCCGCTTGGACGCGGGGACGGCCGTGGTGCGGGCGTCCTCGGCGCCGCCGCCGTCGGTGCGGAACGCCAGCGCCCCGGCCAGCAGCGCGACCGCCGCGACCGAGGCGGCGCCGGCGACCAGCAGCAGCCTGGGGACGCGCCTCCTCCTCTTCGCGGGACCGGGGACGGCCGGCACCGGGCCCGTGCCGCCCTGGACGATCGGGTGCCCGCCGGTGCCGACCACGGGATGGGCGCCGGAGCCGACCACCGGATGCGCACCCGAGCCGACCACGGGATGGGCGCCCGACCCCACCACCGGGTGGGCGCCGGAGCCGACCACCGGGTGGGCTCCCGAACCGCCGACCA
>NZ_JBIQHY010000024.1:8196-44741 GCF_044508335.1 Actinomadura sp. | reverse complement strand
ACCACCGGGTGGGCGCCGGAGCCGACCACCGGGTGGGCTCCCGAACCGCCGACCACCGGATGGGCTCCCGAACCGCCGACCATCGGGTGCCCGCCCGTGCCGTTCACCGGCGGGAGCGGGCCGGTCCCCTCGCCCGTGTCGAGCGACCACCACGGGCGCGCCCTGCCCCAGGGCGCGCGAGCGGCCCCCGGCGCGTCCCCGTCCTCGACGACCTGTGCCGCGTCCAGGTCGTCGCCCGGCGCGGAGTCCGGCGCACCGGACCGAGGAGGTGATTCGGCCATTGCACTCCCGAAGGTTCATGTACCGCCAAAGCCCGCGGGCCCACCGGGATCGTAACGGCGGCGGGCCCGCCGCGCCGACGGTTCACGGTGCCGAGTCCGACCCGTCACCGGGCCGGGGCCGGTCAGCCCGCCGGAAGCGCGGCCAGCTGCGACTCCAGCCGGGTGATGTCGGCCTCCGCCTGGGCGAGCCGGTCGCGGTTCTTCGCGACGACCGCCTCGGGCGCCTTCGCCATGAACGCCTCGTTGCCGAGCTTGCGGCGCGCCTGGTCGGCCTCCTTGCGGGCGGCGGCCAGGTCCTTCTCCAGCCGCTTGCGCTCGGCGGCGACGTCGATCGCGCCGGCGGTGTCGAGCCGGACGGTGACGCCCTCGACGGGCAGCGACGCGGTCGCGGAGAACCCGTCGCCGGGCGCGGTGAGGCGCAGCAGCGCGCGGATGCCCTCCTCGTGCGCGGCGAGCGGAGAGCCGCCCCACTCCAGCGCCGCCGCGACCCTCTGGCCGGGCTTGAGGCCCTGGTCGGCGCGGAACCGGCGGACCTCCGTGACGAGCCGCTGCAGCGACTCCACGACGGCCTCGGCGTCCCGGTCGGCGCGGGCGGGCTCGGCGGCCGGCCACGGCGCGGTGACGATCGTGTCGCCGCCGGTCAGGGACGTCCACAGCTCCTCGGTGACGAACGGGATCACCGGGTGCAGCAGCCGCAGCAGCTTGTCGAGGACCTCCCCGAGGACCCGCCGCGTCGCCTCGGCGCGCTCGTCGGCCAGCTGGACCTTCGCCAGCTCCACGTACCAGTCGCAGACCTCGTCCCACGCGAAGTGGTAGAGCGCCTCGCACGCCTTCGCGAAGTCGTAGCCCTCAAGGTGCTCGTCGACCTCGGCGATGACCGACTGGAGCCGGGACAGGATCCAGGAGTCGACGGTGGTCACCTCGGCGGGCATGCCGCCGCGGACGTGCGCGCCGTTGATGAGCGCGAACCGCGTCGCGTTCCACAGCTTGTTGCAGAAGTTCCGCGACCCCTGCGCCCACTGCTCGGCCACCGGGACGTCGCCGCCGGGGTTCGCGCCGCGCAGCAGCGTGAAGCGGGTCGCGTCGGCGCCGTAGGCGTCGACCCAGTCGAGCGGGTCGATGACGTTCCCGAACGACTTGGACATCTTCTTGCCGTACTGGTCGCGGACCATGCCGTGCAGGGCGATGGTGTCGAACGGCTGGACGCCGTCCATCGCGTACAGGCCGAACATCATCATCCGGGCGACCCAGAAGAACAGGATGTCGTACCCGGTGACCAGCACGGACGTCGGGTAGAACCGCTCCAGGTCGGGCGTCTTGTCGGGCCAGCCGAGCGTGGAGAACGGCCACAGCGCCGACGAGAACCAGGTGTCGAGGACGTCGGTGTCCTGCGTCCAGCCGGCGGGGGGCTCCTCGTCCGGGCCGGGGCAGACGGTCTCGCCGTCCGGGCCGTACCAGACCGGGATGCGGTGCCCCCACCACAGCTGCCGGCTGATGCACCAGTCGTGCATGTTGTCGACCCACTCGAAGTAGCGGGCCGCCATCTCCGGCGGGTGGATCGTGACGCGGCCGTCGCGGACGGCGTCGCCGGCGGCCCGCGCCAGCGACTCCACCTTCACGAACCACTGCAGCGACACGCGCGGCTCGACGACCGTGGCGCAGCGCTGGCAGTGCCCCACGGCGTGCTTGTAGGGGCGGACCTCCGCGACGATGCGGCCCTGCTCGCGCAGCGCCGCCACGACCGCCGGGCGCGCCTCGAACCGGTCGAGGCCCTCGAACGGGCCGACCGCGGTGACGACGCCGCGCTCGTCCATCACGGAGATGGACGGCAGGTCGTGCCGGCGGCCGATCTCGAAGTCGTTGGGGTCGTGCGCCGGGGTCACCTTGACCGCGCCGGTGCCGAACTCGGGGTCGACGTGCTCGTCGGCGACGACCGGGATGCGGCGGCCGGTCAGCGGAAGCTCGATCTCCCGGCCGACCATGTGCCGGTACCGGTCGTCGTCGGGGTGGACGGCCACGGCGGTGTCGCCGAGCATCGTCTCGGCGCGGGTGGTCGCCACGACCAGCTCGTCCTCGCCGGAGCCGTACCGGATCGAGACCAGCTCGCCGTCGACCTCGTCGTGCTCGACCTCGATGTCGGACAGGGCCGTCAGGCAGCGCGGGCACCAGTTGATGATGCGCTCGGCGCGGTAGATGAGGCCGTCGTCGAACAGCCGCTTGAAGATCGTGCGGACGGCGCGGGCGCGGTCGTCGTCCATCGTGAACGCCTCGCGCGTCCAGTCGACGCTGTCGCCGAGGCGGCGCATCTGGCCGAGGATCCGGCCGCCGGACTCGGCCTTCCACTTCCAGACCCGCTCGACGAACGCCTCGCGGCCGAGGTCGTGCCGGGAAAGGCCCTCCTTGGCCAGCTCGCGCTCCACGACGTTCTGGGTGGCGATGCCGGCGTGGTCCATGCCCGGCACCCACACGGTCTCGTACCCCTGCATGCGGCGGCGCCGGATGAGGGTGTCCTGGATGGAGTGGTCGAGGGCGTGCCCCATGTGCAGCGAACCGGTGACGTTCGGCGGCGGGATCACGATCGAGTACGCGGGGCGCTCCGGCGCGCGCACGGGGTCGGCGGTGAACAGCCCCGCCGATACCCAGCGCTCGTAGAGCCGGCCCTCGACATCGGCCGGGCGGTACTGGGTGGGCAGGTCGACGTCCGCGGCGGCCCCTCGGCCGCGCTCACTGCTGGGCTGTGTCACGGCTGACGATTCTACGGGGGCGGCGGGGGTGACCGGCCCCGGGGACGCTCACGCCTGCGCGAATCTCCCCGGCGAGCACCTGAGAGCGTTTTCCCGCCGCGATCGGGACACTGGTCACCTGACACCGGGTCGCCCCGTCCGAAAAGGTGATCCTCGAAGGTCCGCGAACGAACCGGGGCGGAGAGAGAGGGACGGGATGCGAGCGGTACTGGCACGCGCCGCCGTGCTGGCCGGCGCGTTCACCGCGGGGGCCGTGGCGGCGCGTGCCGCGACCATCCCTCACCTCCGCAGGCTCACCGCCGACCTGCAGCGCTCCAGGGAGCGGATCCTCGCCAGCCGGGAGGAGGAGCGGCGTCGCCTGCGGCACGACCTGCACGACGGGCTCGGGCCGACGCTCGCCAGCCTCGCCATGTCGCTGGACGCGGCCCGGATCACGCTCGCCTGCGAGCCGGAGCGGACCGACCCGCTGCTCGCCGACGTGCGGGACCGGCTGGCCACCGCCGTCGGCGAGATCCGGGACCTGGCGCACGGGCTGCGCCCGCCCGCCCTGGACGACCTCGGCCTCGTCGCCGCCATCGAGTCCCTCGCGGAGGGCTGCTGCGAGCGCGTCGACGTCCGGTTCGACGGCGAGCCGTCGGGGCTGCCCGCGGCGGTGGAGGTCGCGGCGTACCGGATCGCGCAGGAGGCGCTGACGAACGTCCGGCTGCACGCCCCGGGCAGCTGCGCGTCCGTCCGGCTCAAGCGGGACACCGAACTGCACCTGGTGGTGGCCGACAGCGGCCCCGGCCTGCCGGACGCCGCGCGCAACGGCGGCCGGCCCGGGACGCGCCGCGGGCTCGCCGCGATGAAGGAGTGGGCGGCCGAGGTCGGCGGCAGCTGCACGATCACGTCCCGGAACGGCGGCGGCACCCTCGTCGCCGTCCGGCTTCCGCTCGGCGTCCCGGAGACCGCCGGATATCATCGGCCTTCGGTCGGGAGAAGGCGGGCGTAGATGACGGAGACCATCCGGGTCCTCATCACCGACGACCACCCGGTGTTCCGGCAGGGCCTGAAGGGTCTCCTGCACGCGCTGGGCGTCGAGGTCGTCGGCGAGGCCGAGAACGGGCCGGAGGCGGTGAAGCTGGCCGCGGAGCTGCAGCCGGACGTCGTCGTCATGGACCTGCACATGCCGGGCGGCAACGGCATCGAGGCCACCCGCACCATCACCCGCACGAGCCCCCGCATCGGCGTGCTCGTGCTGACCATGTTCCGCGACGACGACTCGGTCTTCGCGGCGATGCGCGCCGGCGCCCGCGGCTACCTGCTGAAGGAGTCCGGCGCCGAGGAGATCGCCCGCGCCGTCCGCGCGGTCGCGGCCGGCGAGGCCATCTACGGCCCGGAGATCGCGCGCCGGGTGCTCACCTACTTCACCGACATGCCCGACCCGAGGCAGGCCGCGTTCCCCGAGCTGACCGAGCGGGAGCGGGAGGTCCTCGAACTGATCGCGCAGGGCCGCAGCAACGCCGAGATCGCCGCGACGCTCTTCCTCAGCCAGAAGACCGTCCGCAACCACGTCTCGAACATCTTCATGAAGCTGCACGTCGCCGACCGGGCGCAGGCCATCGTCGTGGCCCGCGAGGCCGGCCTCGGCGAATCCCGGGCCTGACCGCCCCCGCCCCTGCACGGAAAACGCGGACGCCTCCGGCCGGCGGCCGGAGGCGTTCGGAACGCGGCGCGCCCTACGCGCTCTTCTCGCGCGGTTCGCGCTTGGGCCGGTCGCGCGGGACGAGGGTCGGGTTGACGTGCTCCAGGACGGCCTCGCGGGTGATGACGACGCGGGCGACGTCCTGCCGGCTCGGGACCTCGTACATCACGGAGAGGAGGACCTCCTCCATGATGGCGCGCAGGCCGCGGGCGCCGGTGCCGCGCAGGATGGCCTGGTCGGCGATCGCCTCCAGTGCGTCGTCGGTGAACTCCAGGTCGACGCCGTCGAGCTCGAACAGGCGGTGGTACTGGCGGACCAGCGCGTTCTTCGGCTCGGTGAGGATGTTGATGAGGGCGTCGCGGTCGAGGTTGTGCACCGACGTGATCACCGGGAGCCGGCCGATGAACTCGGGGATCATCCCGAACTTCAGCAGGTCTTCCGGCATGACGTCGCCGAGCACGGCCGACGACTCCTCGAAGTCGGACTTGGAGCGGATCTGCGCGCCGAAGCCCATGCCCTGCTTGCCGACCCGGGACTCGACGATCTTCTCCAGCCCGGCGAACGCGCCGCCGCAGATGAACAGCACGTTCGTGGTGTCGATCTGGATGAACTCCTGGTGCGGGTGCTTGCGGCCGCCCTGCGGCGGGACGCTCGCGGTGGTGCCCTCCAGGATCTTCAGCAGCGCCTGCTGCACGCCCTCGCCGGAGACGTCGCGGGTGATCGACGGGTTCTCGCTCTTGCGGGCGATCTTGTCGACCTCGTCGATGTAGATGATGCCGGTCTCGGCCTTCTTGACGTCGTAGTCGGCCGCCTGGATCAGCTTGAGGAGGATGTTCTCGACGTCCTCACCGACGTATCCGGCCTCCGTCAGCGCCGTGGCGTCCGCGATGGCGAACGGGACGTTGAGGAGTTTGGCGAGCGTCTGCGCGAGCAGCGTCTTGCCGGATCCGGTGGGGCCGAGCAGCAGGATGTTCGACTTGCCGATCTCGACCGGGTCGTCCCTGCCGGTGTCGCCCGACTGGATCCGCTTGTAGTGGTTGTACACGGCGACGGACAGCGCCTTCTTCGCCGTGTCCTGCCCGATGACGTAGGAGTCGAGGAACTCGTAGATCTCCCGCGGCTTGGGCAGGTTGTCCCACTTGAGGTCGGAGGTCTCGGAGAGCTCCTCCTCGATGATCTCGTTGCAGAGATCGATGCACTCGTCGCAGATGTACACGCCCGGACCCGCGATGAGCTTCTTGACCTGCTTCTGGCTCTTCCCGCAGAACGAGCACTTGAGCAGATCACCACCGTCGCCGATGCGTGCCACCCAACTGTCTCCTTTTCGTGGGGCCGCCCGCCTTGGAGGATGCGGCGCAGCTCGGTTGCGTCCCGAAGGCTTTCGACGTTGGACTCGACGTTACCGCCTCCAACGGGCTTGGAAAGCCCCTCGCCCGGAAGTGTGGCGCCCGGGCTCGGGGACCTCCCGCGTCCTTGTGCCGTCTCAGGACGACACTACCTCTGCTTTCCGCTTCCTGCTGGCGAAGACGTCGTCGATGAGACCGTAGTCCTTCGCCTCGTCCGCGGTGAGGATCTTGTCGCGCTCGATGTCGCGGCGCACCTGCTCGATGCTCTTGCCGCTGTGCTCGGCCAGGATGCTCTCCAGCAGCTCGCGGATCCGCATGATCTCGCGCGCCTGGATCTCGATGTCGCTGGACTGGCCGTAGGTGCCCTCGGTCGCGGGCTGGTGGATCAGGATCCGCGAGTTGGGCAGCGCGGCCCGCTTGCCCGGCGTGCCGGCCGCGAGCAGCACGGCGGCGGCCGACGCGGCCTGGCCGATGCACACGGTCTGGATGTCGGGCTTGACGAACTGCATCGTGTCGTAGATCGCCGTCATGGCGGTGAACGAGCCGCCCGGCGAGTTGATGTAGATGCTGATGTCGCGGTCCGGGTCGATGGACTCCAGCGTGATCAGCTGGGCCATCACGTCGTTGGCGGACGCGTCGTCGATCTGCACGCCGAGGAAGATGATGCGCTCCTCGAACAGCTTGTTGTACGGGTTCATCTCCTTGACCCCGTACGTGGTGCGCTCGACGAACGACGGAATGATGTAGCGGTTGTCGACCGGCATCGGACCGGCGCCCGGCCGGACGATATCGGTGAAACCGGGGCGGATCAGGTCGCTCATGTGTGCCTCCGATAAGTGGTCAGTGTCCTGCGGGGGGCGGCCCCCGGACCCCCGCCGGGGCGGGCGGACGATCCTCGCCCGCCGGCGCTCGCTGCGGTCATCCGCGCACCGTCAGGAGACGGGGCCCTCGGAGGGCACCTGGTTGGCGCTGAGCACCACGTGGTCGACGAACCCGTAGTCCTTGGCCTCGTCGGCGGTGAACCAGCGGTCGCGGTCGGAGTCGCGCTCGATCTGGTCGAGCGGCTGGCCGGTGTGCTCGGAGATCTTCTCGGCGAGCGTCCGCTTCACGTACAGCATCTGCTCGGCCTGGATCTTGATGTCGGAGGCCGTGCCGCCGATCCCGCCGGAGGGCTGGTGCATCATGATGCGCGCGTGCGGCAGGGCGTAGCGCTTGCCCCGGGTGCCCGCGCACAGCAGGAACTGGCCCATCGACGCGGCGAGCCCCATGCCCACCGTGACGATGTCGTTCGGGACGTACTGCATGATGTCGTAGATCGCCATGCCGGCAGTGACGGAGCCACCTGGCGAGTTGATGTAGAGCGTGATGTCGCGGCGGCCGTCCTCGGCCGACAGCAGCAGGAGCTCGGCGCAGATGCGGTTGGCGATGTCGTCGTCGACCTGCTGGCCGAGGAAGACGATGCGCTCGCGCAGCAGCCGCTGGAACAGCTGGTCGCCCAGAGGCAACAGGGGCGCCTCGGCGACCCGCGCCTGGATCCGCGACGACTCGTCGAAAGTCGGAGGCATGCTCACCGGGTGTTCCTCCGGTCCTTTTAATCGGTTCGGATGATTGGACATTAACGCGCCACCGGGCCCGCTTAAGCCCGGGGGGCCGCCTTTTCGCCAGGGGCGTACCCGCGCGGCGCCGGACCCCGCCCCGCGTTCCGGACGATCTTCGCCAACGGGACGGCCGCGCGGGGGCCGTCCTCCTCATCCCCCGGCTCGCCCCCCTCAAGCGAACGCCCCGCATCCGGGGTACGGATGCGGGGCGTGCCGCGGACGCGCGGGAGGGCGCTCAGGCGTCCTTGTCCTTGGCGGCCTGCTCGTCCTTCGCCTCGGCGGCCGGGGACTCCTCAGCGGCGGCCTCAGCCGCCTCCGCGGGGGCCTCCTCGCCCTCGGCGCTCTCGGCGGCGTCGCCCTCGGCGGCGGCGTCCTCGGCGGCCTCCTCGGCCTGGACGGTCTCGCCCGTCTCGCCGTTCAGCTCGCGCCGGACGGCCTCGACGTCGATCTCGTTGCCCGACTCGTCCTTGACGGCGACGTGCTCGACGACCAGGTTCAGCGCCTTGCTGCGCAGCACCTCGGAGACGATGGCCGGAAGCTGGTTGTTCTGCGTCAGGTACTCGGCGAGCTGCTGCGGCTGCACGCCCATCTGCATGGCCTGGCTGACGACGTACTCGCTGAGCTCCTCGTTCTCGACGCCCAGCTCCTCCTGGACGGCGAGCTGGTCGAGGACGAACCCGCCCTTGACCGCGAGCCGGGCCGCCTCGGCGACCTCGGTGTCGAACTCCTCGGCGGTCTTCTCCTCTTCCTTGAGGTAGTCCTCCTTGGACATGCCGGCCATCTGGAGCTGCTGCTCCAGCTGCTGGTTGCGGCGGCCGATCTCCTCTTCCACGACCTTCTCGGGAAGCGGGATGTCGACCTTCTCCAGCAGCGCCTCCAGGGCCTTGTCGCGCGCCTCGGACAGCTGCTGCAGCTTCACCTGCCGGCCGAGCCGGGCGCGGACGTCCTCGCGCAGCTCCTCCATGGTGTCGAACTCGCTGGCGAGCTGGGCGAACTCGTCGTCCAGGTCGGGCAGGTTCTTCACCTTGACGCTCTGCACGGTGACGGTGATCTCGGCCTCCTCGCCGGCGTGCTCGCCGCCGGTCAGGGTGCCGGTGAACGTCTTCTCCTCGCCCGCGGAGAGGCCGATGATCGCCTCGTCCAGGCCCTCGACGGAGGACTTGCTGCCGACCTCGTAGGAGTAGCCGGTGGCGGAGGCGTCCTCGACCTCCTCGCCGTCGATCCGGGCGACGAGGTCGATGGTGGCGAAGTCGCCCTCCTCGGCGGCCCGCTCGGCGTTGGTGAGGGACGCGAACCGCTCGCGCAGGTTGCCGATGGTCTCCTCGACCTGCTCGTCGGTGACCTCGGCGTCCTCGACGACGACCTCCAGGCCGTCGTAGTCGGGCACCTCGAACTTCGGCCGGATGTCGACCTCGGCGGTGAACGCGAACTGGGTGCCGTCCTCCAGCTCGGTCACCTCGACGTCGGGCTGCCCGAGCACGAAGATCTCGGACTCCTCGACGGCGCGGCCGTACAGCTCGGGAAGCGCGTCGTTGACGGCCTCCTGCAGCACCGCACCCCGGCCGACGTACTTGTCGATCAGCGGGGCGGGGACCTTGCCTGGCCGGAAGCCCTTGATCCGCACCTGCTGCGAGATCTCCTTGTACGCCTTGTCGAGGTTCGGCTTGAGCTCGTCGAACGGAACCTCGACGGTGAGCTTGACCCGCGTGGGGGTCAGCTCCTCGACATCGGTCTTCACTGGGGTAGGTCTCCTTGATCGGGCGCTGTCTCGGCCGCGGCGTTCGACGCGTGCTCAACTCGAGGGGCGCGGGCACACCGAATCACGGCTCCGCGCCTTCGCGCGCCAAGTCTATGGGGTCGCGGCCCCGGCTGCGGACATCGGACGCCCACAAGGACGGCGGAATCAGCGTCAGCGATACCGCACAGGCAGTGACATGCACGCCCGGAACCCCCATACTCGTCCGGGATGAACGGGATAGCTGCGGCCTTCAGTGCGACCGGTCTCTACTACCTCGGGTTCGCCGTCTTCAAGCTGGCGGCGGACCGGATGCCCCCTGTGCGCGGCAACCGCATCCTGCACATGATCTGGTCGATCGTGAGCAACTGGATCTTCCTGATCGCGCTAGGGATCGTGCTCGGCGGGCTCAGCCTGCAGATCCTGGCGCTGCGGAACCTGCCGCTGTCCCAGGCCGTGCCCATCTTCATGTCCGGCATGGTGCCGCTGCTGCTGATCGCGCTGGTGTTCTTCGGCGAGCGCCTCACCGCGCGCGAGTGGCTGAGCCTGCTGCTGATCGGCGCGGCGATCCTGCTGCTCACCGCGTCCCTCAGCGGGGACGAGCCGATCAGCGGGGCGGACGCGCCGCTGTGGAAGATCGCGGTGGTGGTCGCCCCGGCCGTGCTGGTCCCGGTGCTGATCCTCGTCCTCGGCGACTACCGGCCGGACGGCCGGCACGCCCGACCGATCACCGGGATCGCCTACGGGCTGAGCGCCGGCTTCCCCGTCGGCACCGCCGAGCTGGCGATCAAGGGATGGAGCGACGCCCCGGACGCCACCAGCCTGCGGATCGCCGCGACGGCCTGGCCGTGGCTGACCGTGCTGGCGGCGGCGATCGGGTTCGGGATCATGGTGGCGGCGTTCCAGCGCTGCCGGGTGTCGATCGTGTCGACGGTCATGACGGTGGCCGCCAAGTCCTACCTGCTGACCATGGGCACGTTCCTGTACGGGGAGCCGTGGCCGCAGGACGCGGGGCACTCGGCGATGCGGCTCGGCGCGCTGGCGCTGGGCGCGGTCGCCGTCCTGCAGTTCCCCCGGCACCGGCCCGTCCGGGACGACCGGCGGGGCTCCGGCGAGGACGACCGCGCGGCGCGCGACCCGTTCGGCGGCCCGGCGATCGGCGGCCCCGCGCTGGGCGGGCCGCAGTTCGGGCAGGGCCACGGCGCGGCGCTGCCTCCGCAGCCCTCCCAGTACGCGCGGGACCCGCTGGGCCAGGGCCCCTACGACCCTCCCGAGGGGTACGGCGGCGGGCCGGAGCAGACGCCGCCGCGGCGCCCCGTCCGCCCGCAGAGCTCGGCCGAGACGGGGTCCGACGGGCGCTGGCGCGGCTTCAGCGAGTGAGCCCCGACCGGCGGTCCCCGGCCTCGCGGTGAGGCCGGGGACCGCCGCGTTTCAGCGGCCCTTGCGGTCGCCGCCCGGGAGGCCCTTGTCGAGGCCGGCGCGGCGCAGGGCGTCGGCCATGGCGCCGCCCCCCTGCCCGCCGCGATCCCGGCCGCCGCCGCGCCCGCCGCGCCGGCCCTGGCCCCGGTCCTGCCCGCCGCGGTTCTGCCCGCCGCGATTCTGGCCGCCCCGGTCCTGCCCGCCGCGGTCGCGCTGCTCGCCGCGCCTGCCGCCGCCCTGCCGGCCGGCCCCCTGCCCGCCGCCGCCCTGCCTGCCGCCGCCCTGCCTGCCCGCGCCGGGCTCGTCGTCCAGGCGGAGCGTGAGCGAGATGCGCTTGCGCTGCAGATCGACGTCCAGCACCTTCACCCGGACGATGTCGCCGGGCTTGGCGACATCGCGCGGATCCTCCACGAACTTGTCGGACATGGCGGAGATGTGGACGAGCCCGTCCTGGTGGACGCCGACGTCCACGAACGCGCCGAACGCCGCGACGTTCGTGACGACGCCCTCCAGCAGCATGCCGGGTTCGAGGTCGGCGATCTTGTCGACGCCCTCCTTGAACGCGGCGGTCCGGAACGCCGGGCGCGGGTCGCGGCCGGGCTTCTCCAGCTCGGCGAGGATGTCGGTGACGGTCGGCAGCCCGAAGGCGCCGTCGACGAAGTCGGCGGGCTTCAGCGAGCGCAGCACGGCGGTGTTGCCGATGAGGCCCTTGATGTCCGTGCCGGCCGCGTCCAGGATCCGGCGGACGACGGGGTAGGACTCCGGGTGCACGCTGGAGGCGTCCAGCGGGTCGTCGCCGCCGCGGATGCGCAGGAAGCCGGCGCACTGCTCGAACGCCTTCGGGCCGAGGCGCGGCACGTCCTTCAGCCCGGCGCGGCTGCGGAACGGGCCGTTGGCGTCGCGGTGCGCGACGATGTTCTCCGCGAGGCCCTCGCCGATGCCGGACACGCGGGTGAGCAGCGGCGCGGACGCGGTGTTGACGTCCACGCCGACGGCGTTCACGCAGTCCTCGACGACGGCGTCCAGGGAGCGCGACAGCTTCACCTCGGAGACGTCGTGCTGGTACTGGCCGACGCCGATCGACTTGGGGTCGATCTTGACCAGCTCGGCGAGCGGGTCCTGCAGCCGCCGGGCGATCGACACGGCGCCGCGCAGCGACACGTCCATGCCGGGCAGCTCGCGGCCCGCGTACTCCGACGCCGAGTACACCGACGCGCCCGCCTCCGACACCATGATCTTGGTGAGCTTGAGGTCGGGGTGCCGGGCGATCAGGTCGGCGGCGAGCTTGTCGGTCTCCCGTGACGCGGTGCCGTTGCCGATGGAGACGAGCTCGACCTTGTGCTCGCGGGCCAGCGCGGCGAGCGTCGCGATCGACTGGTCCCACTGCCGCCGCGGCTCGTGCGGGTAGATCGTGTCGGTGGCGACGACCTTGCCGGTGGCGTCCACGACGGCGACCTTCACGCCGGTGCGCAGGCCCGGGTCGAGGCCCATCGTCGCGCGGGACCCGGCGGGCGCGGCGAGCAGCAGGTCGCGCAGGTTCGCGGCGAACACGCGGACCGCCTCGTCCTCGGCCTCCTGCCGCAGCCGGGTCCGCAGGTCGATGCCGAGGTGCACGAGGATCCGGGTGCGCCAGGCCCAGCGGACGGTGTCCGACAGCCACTTGTCGGCCGGGCGGCCCTGGTCGGAGATCTGGAACCGGCGCGCGATCTCCACCTCGTAGGAGCTGCGCGCGGACGGGTCGTCGGCGGCCTCCTCCGGCTCCAGGTCGAGGTCGAGGACCTCTTCCTTCTCGCCCCGGAACAGCGCGAGGACGCGGTGCGAGGGCAGTTTCGCGAACGGCTCGGCGAAGTCGAAGTAGTCGGAGAACTTGGCGCCGCTCTCCTGCTTGCCGTCGCGGACCCGCGAGACCATCCGGCCCTGGTTCCACATGCGCTCGCGCAGCGCGCCGATGAGGTCGGCGTCCTCGGCGAACCGCTCGACGAGGATGGCGCGGGCGCCCTCCAGCGCGGCCGCCTCGTCCGCGACGCCCTTCTCCGCGTCCACGTAGGCGGCGGCCTCGGCGTGCGGGTCGCGGGCGGGGTCGGCCAGCAGCAGCTCGGCGAGCGGTTCAAGGCCGGCCTCGCGGGCGATCTGCGCCTTGGTGCGCCGCTTCGGCTTGTAAGGGAGGTAGATGTCCTCCAGCCGGGCCTTGGAGTCGGCCGTCATGATCTGCGCGCGGAGCTCGTCGGTGAGCTTGCCCTGCGACTCGACCGACTCCAGGATCGCGGCGCGCCGCTCGTCCAGCTCGCGCAGGTAGCGCAGCCGCTCCTCCACGGCGCGGAGCTGCGCGTCGTCGAGCGTTCCGGTCGCCTCCTTGCGGTAGCGGGCGATGAACGGGACGGTCGCCCCGCCGTCGAGCAGGTCCACCGCGACCCGCACCTGCCCCTCGCGGACGCCGATCTCGTCGGCGATGCGCTGGGTGATGGACGGCGTGGACGGCCCGTTCCGGCCGGCGGACGTCTGGCTGATGGTCGCTGTCACAGCTTGGATTCGCTTTCTCCCCTGGGTATCGCCTGTGCATTGTCCAGGGAACTGGTCCGGTTGTCTTGTCACCGCACGAATGAGGGCCGGTCGGGGGACGGGCGGTGGGGCCGGGACCCGCTCCTGGGCACCGCCTGGGAACGGTAGGGCTAACTCCCCCGCGATGCGCGCGGATTCGGGACTTAGCCCTACTGGCCGAGCCGCCGTCCGGCGACACAATGGTCGCACCTGGCGCCGCCGCGGTGGCGGGCGCACGACGGAACCCAGGGGAGGACGGGTGGAGGGCAGCACGCGTTTCATCGGACGGGCCGGCGCGCTCGCCCGGGCGACGTTACTCAACGTCGTCCGCGGGCTGGTGCACATCGTCCTCGCCTATGCGGTGAACCTGCCGCTGTTCATCCTCGGCGTGCTGTCGGTCGTCTTGATCCCGCTGGGCCTCGGGGTGGTGCTGGCGCCGGCGGTGCTGGTCGCGATCCGGACGGTGACGAACCTGCAGCGGAACCTCGCGATGGACTGGCACGGCGTGCGGATCCCGGAGCCCTACCGGCCGGAACCGGCCGACGCGGCCGGCCCGGTCGGGCGGCTGAAGTGGGTGCTGAGCGATCCGGCGACATGGCGCGACCTGCTGTGGTCGCTGCTGAACGTCCCGGTCGCGCTCGTCCTCGGGTTGCTGGCGGCGGGCCTGACCGTGTACGGGCTGGAGGGCGCGTTCGTGGCGTGGTGGGTCGCGCTGCTGGCCGACTACGGCTGGGGGCCCTTCTGGATGATCGGCGACTACGGGACGGCGGGGGTCGCGGGAACGGCCGTCCTCGGCGTCGCGCTGACGGCGCTGTCGGTCCCGCTGGGCGGGATGTTCCTGAAGGCGCACGCCCTGTTCGCCCAGTCGCTCCTCGCGCCGGCCAAGCACGCGCTGGAGGAGCGGGTGCAGCGGCTCACCGAGACCCGTTCGGAGACGGTGGACGCCTCCGCGGCGGAGCTGCGCCGCATCGAGCGCGACCTGCACGACGGCGCGCAGGCCCGGCTGGTGGCGCTCAGCATGAACATCGGGCTCGCCGAGGAGATGATGAAGCACGACCCGGAGACCGCGCAGCGGCTCCTCGCCGAGGCGCGCGAGGCCAGCGGGACGGCGCTGACGGAGCTGCGCGACCTGGTGCGCGGCATCCACCCGCCGGTGCTGGCCGAGCGCGGGCTGGACGGGGCCGTGCGCGCCCTGGCGCTGACCCTGCCGCTGCCGGTGGACGTCCACATCGACCTGCCGGGGCGCGCGGAGGCGCCGGTCGAGTCCGCCGCGTACTTCGCGGTCGCGGAGACGCTCGCCAACGTCGTCAAGCACTCCGGCGCGCGGCGGTCCTGGATCCAGATCGAGCACTCCCGCGGCCGGCTGCTTATGATCGTCGGTGACGACGGGACGGGCGGCGCCGACCCCGGCGCGGGAAGCGGGCTGCGCGGCATCGAGCGCAGGCTCGCGGCCTTCGACGGGACGATGGCCGTGACGAGCCCGCCCGGCGGACCGACCGTCGTGACCATGGAGCTGCCGTGCGCGTTGTCATCGCCGAAGACCTCGCCCTCCTCCGGGACGGGCTGATCCGCCTGCTCGGCGCGTTCGGCTTCGAGGTCGTCGAGGCGGTGGACAACGGGCCGTCGCTGCTGCGGGCCCTCACCGCCCACCGCCCGGACGTCGCGGTCGTGGACGTCCGGCTCCCGCCGACGTTCACCGACGAGGGGCTCAAGGCGGTGCTGGAGGCCCGCAAGGAGGTCCCCGGCCTGCCGGTGCTGGTGCTGTCGCAGCACGTCGAGCAGCTGTACGCGCGCGAGCTGCTGTCCGACAGCCGCGGCGGGATCGGCTACCTGCTGAAGGACCGCGTGTCCGACGTCAAGGTCTTCGTGGAGGCGGTGCGCCGGGTCGCCGGCGGCGGCACCGCGCTCGACCCGGACGTGGTGGCGCAGCTGCTCACCCGGCACGCCCGCGAGGAGCCGCTGCAGCAGCTGACTCCCCGCGAGCGGGAGGTGCTCGGGCTGATGGCGGAGGGCCGGTCGAACGCGGCCATCGCGGCGAAGCTGTTCGTCACCGAGAAGGCGATCAGCAAGCACACCAACAGCATCTTCGGCAAGCTCGGGCTGCCGCCGTCCGAGGACGACAACCGGCGGGTGCTGGCCGTCCTCGCCTATCTGGGCGCCTGACCCGCCGCGCCCGGCCCGCCGCGCCCGGCCCGCCGCGCCTGACCCGCCGCGCCTGACCCGCCGCCCGGCCACCGCCCGGCCCGCCGCCCGGCACCGCCCGGGTCACCGCCGGGTCATCTCGCCCAGGGCGGGACGAGCCGCTCGTCGCCCTGCGGCGCGAGCTCGCACTTGCCGTCGTCCACCACCTGGTCGGGGTCGTAGGCGAGGCAGCCGGCGTGGGCGGCGACGACGGCGGTGAAACCGGTGTCGCCGGTGGTCATCTGGCGGGGCGCGTCGGCCGGGAGGACGACGGTGTCGCCCGGCGCCGCCTCCAGCTTGCGCCCGTCCAGGTCGATGGTCGCGGCGCCGTCCAGGAACGTCCACACCTGCTCGGTGTCGAACGCGTGCAGCGGGCCGGTCCTGCGGGGCAGCATGTCGACGCGCCAGACGGCGATGCCCCCGGTGCCGCCCTGGGTGGGCGTGGCGAGCGTGGTCATCGTGCCGTTCGGGGTGTCCGTGCGGCGGGTCTCGGCGTTGCGGATGAGCGTCATGGGCTCCGATCCCCTAGGTTTAGACAACATGGTTGTCCATATAGTCAATGAGGTTGTCTTTCATGTCAAGCGACGTCCCCGGCTTCGAGCTGCCGCTGCGCCTGTTCCTCGCGTTCCGCGTGATCATCGATGAGCTGCACGCGGAGCTGGCCCGCCAGGGCCATCCCGACCTGCGCCCGATGCACGGCTTCGTCTTCCAGGCCATCGGCCCGGACGGCACGACGGCCGTGGAGCTGGGGCGGCGGCTCGGGGTGTCCAAGCAGGCCGCGGGGAAGATGGTGGAGTCGCTGGAGCGGGCCGGGTACGTGGAGCGCGCCGCCGACCCGCGGGACGCCCGGCGCAAGATCGTCCGGCTGACCGCGCGCGGGACCGACTCGCTCGTCCGTGCCGCGCAGATCTTCGACCGGATCCGGGACGACTGGGTCCGGGCGCTCGGCGCGGACCGCGTCCGGGCCCTGGAGGAGGACCTGCGCCGCATGACCCCGGCCGACCTGTGGCGGCTCGACATGCCCGGCTGGTTCGGGACGGCGTGAACTTTCCCCGACCCGGTGACCGTATGAGTCCAGGCAGTCGCTTAGACCACCCGGAAAGCCGCGCGCGAGCTCTCCGCAAGCCCTTGAACGGCACGTTCCACCCGGTTACCATCCTCCCAATTCTTAGGAAACTTTCCTAAGAATAGAGCGGGGATTCCTGTTTGCTCGGGGGCCGGACGAACGGAGAATCATGTCAAGACCGGGCGGACGGCGGGCCATCGCGCTCGCCGGCGCAGCGACACTGGCGGTGGCCACCGCCCTCCTGACGGCGCCCCCGGCGTCCTCGGCGGGGACGGTGACCGCGACCTGCAAGAAGGGATCCGACTGGGGCACCGGCTTCGACGGCACGTGCACCATCACCAACGGGACCGGCTCGGCGATCAACGGCTGGCGGCTCGAGGCGGACATGCCGTCCGGGACGTCCATCGGCAACGTGTGGGACGCGACGAAGGCCGTCTCCGGGAACCACTACACGTTCACCAACGCGAGCTGGAACGGTACGATCGCGGCCGGCGCCAGCACCAGCTTCGGGTTCGGCGGCAGCGGCCCCGGTTGGTTCACGAGCTGCACGGTCAACGGCGCGTCCTGCGACGGCTCCGGCACCCCCGGCGGCGACACGCAGGCTCCCACGGCCCCCACCGGCCTCCGCTCCACGGGCAAGACCGCCACGAGCGTGTCGCTGGCCTGGAACGCGGCAACCGACAACGTCGGCGTCACCGGCTACGACGTGTACAACGGCGGCGCGAAGGCGGCGTCGGTCACCGGGACGAGCGCCGACATCGGCGGGCTGTCGCCCGAGACCGCCTACACCTTCACCGTCAAGGCGCGCGACGCCGCGGGGAACACCTCACCCGCGTCGGCCTCCCTGTCGGTCACCACCGAGGCGGGCAGCGGCAACCCCGGCGGCGGCGACAAAGTCGTCGGCTACTTCGTCGACTGGGGCGTCTACCAGCGCAACTACCACGTCAAGAACATCGAGACGAGCGGTTCCGCCGGCAAGCTGACGCACATCAACTTCGCGTTCGGCAACGTCACCGGCGGCAGGTGCGCGGTCGGCGACTCCTACGCCGACTACGACAAGGCCTACACCGCCGACCAGAGCGTCGACGGCGTCGCCGACACCTGGGACCAGCCGCTGCGCGGCAGCTTCAACCAGCTGCGCAAGCTGAAGAAGATGCATCCGGGCCTGAAGGTGATCTGGTCGTTCGGCGGCTGGACGTGGTCCGGCGGCTTCGGCCAGGCCGCGCAGAACCCGGCCGCGTTCGCCGAGTCCTGCTACAACCTGGTCGAGGACCCGCGCTGGGCGGACGTGTTCGACGGCATCGACATCGACTGGGAGTACCCGAACGCCTGCGGCCTGTCCTGCGACACCAGCGGGCCGGACGCGCTCTCGAAGGTCCTGTCGGCGCTGCGCGCCAAGTTCGGGTCGGGCAACCTCGTGACGGCCGCCATCACCGCCGACGCCGGCTCCGGCGGCAAGATGGACGTCGCCGACTACGCGGGCGCATCCCGGTACGTCGACTGGTACAACGTGATGACGTACGACTTCTTCGGCGCCTGGGCCCAGCAGGGGCCGACCGCGCCGCACTCGCCGCTCACGTCCTACCCGGGCATCCCGCAGGCCGGGTTCAACAGCGCCGACGCCATCGCCAAGCTCAAGGCGAAGGGCGTCCCGGCGAGCAAGCTGCTGCTCGGCATCGGCTTCTACGGGCGCGGCTGGACGGGCGTCACGCAGTCCGAGCCGGGCGGCACCGCGACCGGGCCCGCGCCCGGCACGTACGAGGCCGGCATCGAGGACTACAAGGTCCTCAAGACCAAGTGCCCCGCCACGGGCACCGTCGCCGGCACGGCCTACGCCAAGTGCGGCAGCGAGTGGTGGAGCTACGACACCCCGTCCACCATCCGCGGGAAGATGGCCTACGCCAAGGACCAGGGCCTCGGCGGCGCCTTCTTCTGGGAGCTCACCGGCGACACCGCGAACGGCGAGCTGATCAGCGCCATGCGCGGCGGGCTCGGCTGAGCCGAGCGCAGAGCGGTCTCGGCTGAGCTGTTCGCAGAAGGGGTACTCCCAGCCCCTCAGACGGCCGAGACGATCGGGCCCCTGACTCAACGGACGCCGGGTCAGGGGCCCGCCCATTCATCTGGGGACCGGTTCATGTGGGGACCGGTTCATCTGGGGACCGGTCATGCGGGGACCAGCCATGCGAGGGACCGGTCATGCGAGGGATCGAGGCGGGCGCCGCGTCAACCGGATGGTTTAATTCGGGCGTGAGCTGCGACGCCGAGGCGACCCGCCGGCGGATCTTCGAGGCCGCCTCCGCCGCGTTCGCCGCCTGCGTCCTCGCCGAGGTCCGCGGGGCCGGCCCCACCGGGGCCGCGCGGTGATCGACGCGGTGCTGTTCGACCTCGACGGGACGCTCCTCGACCACGAGGGGGCGGCGGGCGAGGCGATCGTCCGGCTGTTCCCGGACGTGGACGAGGCGTGGCTCGTCCGGCGCTGGTACGAGCTGACCGAATCGGCGGTCGACCGGTACCTGGCGGGCGAGCTGGACTTCGTCGCCCAGCGCCGCGTCAGGATCGTCACGCTCGCCCGGGAACTGGGGCTCGGCGACTGGGACGACGCCCGCGCCGACGCCTGGCTCGCCGAGTATGTGGCGCTCTATAAGGCGGCGTGGCGCCCGTTCCCGGAGGTGCGGCGGGTGCTGGACGTCCTGGCGGGGCGCGGGCTGCGGCTCGGGGTGATCACCAACGGGGACGCCGCGCAGCAGCGCGCGAAGGTCGAGGCGATCGGCCTCGCGGACGTCCTGCCCTATGTCGTGGCGTCCAGCGAGGCGGGTTCGGCGAAGCCGGCGGCCGGGATATTCCGGACGGCCTGCGCGGGCCTCGGCGTCCCCCCGGACGAGGCCGCCTACGTGGGCGACCGCCTCGTCACCGACGCACAGGGCGCCGCGGCGGCGGGCCTGGCAGGCGTGTGGCTCGACCGCTCCGGCTCCGCGGCGCCGGAGGATCTGACCGTCCCGCGCATCACGACGCTGGAGGCGCTCCCCCGGCTGCTCGGGAGCCGCTGACCCGCGCAGCCCCGCCGCGCCGCTCAGCGCGGGCCTGCGCGGGCCTGCGCGGGCTTGTGCAGGCCGGCCGCGAGCCTCACTCCGTGCGGAGCGCCGCCTGGATCTCCAGGATGATCTGGATCTTCTCCCCCAGGCCGAGCCCGCTGCCGCCGGGGACCTTGGCGGTGTCGCCGACCCCGAACTCCAGCCGGCTGATCTCGCCGGTCGCGGTGAACCCGGCGCGGGCGCCCTTGAACGGGTCGTCCTCCCGGAAGGGGTCGGGGCCGAACCCGCCGATCTCCAGCTTCAGCGGGACCTGCCTGGTCAGGCCGCGCAGCGTCAGCTCCCCGTCCAGGATGTAGTCGCCGCCGTCGGGCCGCACGCCGGTGGAGCGGTACGTCATCGTCGGGTACTTCTCGACGTCCAGGTAGTCGGCGGACCTGACGTGCTCGTCGCGCTTGGCGATGCCGGTGTCGATCGAGGCCAGGTCGATCGTCGCGTTCACGGACGAGTCGAGGGGGTCCTCGCCGGTCACGATCGTCCCCTCGAACGTCCCGAACCGGCCGCGGACCTTGCTGACCATCAGGTGCCTGACGGTGAAGCCGACGTCGGAGTGCAGGGGGTCGATGGTCCAGGTGCCGGCGACGTAGCCCGGGATCTCGACAAGCTCGGCCGTCATGGTGTCTCCTTGGTTATGAATGGTAAGGCGGTTCCGTTCGGTAACCGCACCCATCCTGCGGACACCCGCGGGGCCGGCACAAGAAGGCACTTTTTTCTGCCTCGGTCACCTGGAGATAACCATGGAGCACACTGCGATGAGATGCCGGGCCCGGGAGGTACTCGACCGGGTCGGCGACAAGTGGTCGCTACAGGTGATCGCGCTCCTCGGCGAGCGCACCAAGCGGTTCACCGAACTGAGGCGCGAGATCGAGGGCATCAGCCAGCGGATGCTCACCGTCACGCTGCGCGGCCTGGAACGCGACGGCATCGTCACGCGGACCGTGTACCCCGTGGTACCGCCCCGCGTGGAGTACTCCCTCACCCCCATGGGCGAGACGCTGATGGACGCGGTCAAGACCCTCGTCGGCTGGGCGGAGAGCCACCTGAGCGAGATCGACGCCGCGCGCGCCGCCTACGACGCCCGAGTCCGCGCGGAAGAACCCCTCAAGGCTCGATGAGGCCGCGTCGCGGCGGAATTCGTGTGCCGGCGCTCCGGGCGCCGAGGTAGCTTGGGGCGTGATGGTCATTCACGAGGTGGGACGGCGAGCTAGCCGCGCCGAGCTGGGGAACGAGCAGTCGTGCCCGGCCCGGCTCGGCGGTGTGCGCCGTCATCCCATCGACCTCGTGAGGCCGTCCCATGCGCTCTTCTGACATCCGCGCGACCTTTCTCGACTTCTTCTCCGAGCGCGACCACCGAGTCGTGCCGTCCAGCCCGCTCGTCCCGTCCGACCCGACGCTGCTGCTGACGAACGCGGGCATGAACCAGTTCAAGCCGTACTTCCTCGGCGAGACCGTTCCGGAGCACCCCCGGGCGGTGTCCGTGCAGAAGTGCGCGCGCACGTCCGACATCGAGAACGTGGGCCGCACCACCCGGCACGCGACGTTCTTCGAAATGCTCGGCAACTTCTCCTTCGGCGACTACTTCAAGGCGGAGGCGATCGCCTGGGCGTGGGAGCTGTTCACCCGCCACTACAACCTCGACCCAGAGCGCCTATGGGTCACCGTGTACCTGGACGACGACGAAGCCGAACGGCTCTGGCGGCGGATGGGCGTCCCCTCCTCGCGGATTCAGCGGCTCGGAATGGAGGACAACTACTGGTCGATGGGCGTGCCCGGCCCATGCGGACCGTCCTCCGAACTGCACTACGACCGGGGCCCGTCCTTCGGACGCGAAGGCGGCCCGGCGGTCGACGGCGAGCGCTACCAGGAACTGTGGAACCTCGTCTTCATGCAGAACCTCCGCGGTCCCGGAAAGGACGACTATCCGATCCTGGGCGAGCTGCCCTCCCGCAATATCGACACGGGCCTCGGCCTCGACCGCCTGGCGGCGATATTGCAGGACGTGGACACGGTCTGCGAAACCGACCTGCTCTCCCCGACCTTCTCCCTCGTCCAGGAAATGGCGGGCCGGGCCTATCCCGGCCGCGACGGAAGCGACGACTCGACGTCGTTCCGCGTCGTCACGGAGCACGCCCGCTCGATCGCGTTCCTCATCGCCGACGGCGTGCTGCCGTCCCGCGACGGCCGCGGCTACGTCCTGCGCCGCCTGATGCGCCGCGCGATCCGGCACGCGCGCCGGCTCGGCATCGACCTGGCGCTGCCCGACCTGACGTCCAGCGTGATCGGCGCGCTCTCCGGCACGTGGCCGGAACTGTCCGAGCACTCCGGCCTCATCCGCCAGGTGGTCACGGCCGAGGAGGAGGGCTTCGACCGCACGCTCCGCCAGGGCTCCCGGCTCCTCGACACGGCGATCAGCCGCGCGACCTCGACCATCTCGGGCCGCACCGCGTTCGAACTGCACGACACCTACGGCTTCCCGATCGACCTGACCATCGACGCGGCCCGCTCCGCGGGGCTGACCGTCGACGAGGAGGCGTTCGCGGAACTCCTCGAAGCCCAGCGCCGCCAGGCGCACGAGGCGAGCCGGAACAAGAAGGACGAGGCGGTATCCCGCCGGGATCTCTACCGCCGCGTCACCGCCGAGCGCGGCCGCACCGACTTCGTCGGCTACGACTCCCACTCGGCGGAGACGACCGTGCTGGCGCTCATCGCCCCGCACGGCGAAACCCGCGCCGCGGCCGCAGGCGACGAGATCGACGTGATCCTCTCCCGCAGCCCGTTCTACGCGGAATCGGGCGGCCAGGTCGGCGACACGGGCGAACTGCGCACCTCCACCGCGCGGGCGCGGGTCGTCGACACCCGCCTCGGCCTGGACGGCCTGCACGTCCACACCGTCCGCGTACTGGACGGCGAACTCGTCCCGGGCGACGCGGAAGCGACAGTCGACGCGTCCCGCCGGGAGGCGACCGCGCGCTCGCACAGCGCCACCCACGTCCTGCACGCGATGCTGCGCCGCCTGCTGGGCGACCACGCGACCCAGCGCGGCTCCCGCGTGGAACCGGGCCGCCTGCGCTTCGACTTCACGCACCACTCACCGCTTGAAACGACGCCCCTGCAAACCCTGGTGAACGACTACCTCCTGGACGACCCGTCCGTGCACGTCTGGGAGGCGTCCCGGACAGAGGCCGAAAGGGCGGGCGCCATAGCGCTGTTCGGCGAGAAGTACGGCGACACCGTCCGCATCGTCGACATCGGCGACGCGTCCCGCGAACTGTGCGGCGGCACCCACGTGGGCCACGGCTCGCAGGCGGGCCCCGTCCACATCGTCAGCGAATCCTCGATCGGCACCGGCCTACGCCGCGTCGAGGCGCTCACCGGCGCCGACGCACTCCGCCACTACGACCACGAACACCGCGTCCTCACCGAACTGGCGACGCTCCTGAACGTCCACCCGGATGAGGCCCCCGACCGCCTACGCCGACACCTGCAAACCCTGACCGAAACCCAGAACCAGCTCGACAGACTTCACCAAGCGGAACTGAACACCCACGCACAACGCCTCGCGTCCCATGCCGAGCGCCTACCCAGAGGCTGGCTGGTAGCCCAACTGGTGCCCGAGATGACCGACAAGGACCTCCGCAGCATCGCGACGGGCCTGCTGGACCCGCGCGGCGTCGTCGTCCTGGCCACGGAGTCCGACGGCAAGGCGGTACTGACGGCCGCGGCGGGCGCGGACACCGGCATCAGGGCGCGCGACCTGCTGACCCACGCCGCCCGCGAGGTGGGCGGCGGCGCAGGCGGCAAGGGCCCGATCGCCCACGCGGGCGGCCGCCGCCCCGAGAACCTGCCCAGAGCAATCGCCAAGGCCGCGAAACAAGCCCGCGAACTCCTCAAATAGCAAGAAACCGGGTGCGCCTCACGCGGGCGCACCCGGCCATCCCTTGTCGGGCTGGCGGGATTTGAACCCACGACCCCTGGCACCCAAAGCCAGTGCGCTACCAAACTGCGCTACAGCCCGCACGCCACCGCCGACCGCGATGACGGGAGCAGTCTAGACCCGATCACACTCCGCCCGCTGCGCGCTGCCCACCGGCCACGTCCACCCCGGGAACCCTGTACGCTACGGGATGGCGATCGAGGGCCCACGCGGGCCCTCCATCTGCTCGCGGGCGTAGCTCAATGGTAGAGCCCCAGTCTTCCAAACTGGCTACGCGGGTTCGATTCCCGTCGCCCGCTCTCTCATCTCCCCAGGTCAGAGCCCTGTGGGCCGATCTTGAAAGCCCCTCCCAAGATCATTTGTCAGTTGGCTATGAGGAACAGCAGATCGACGGTGAGGTTCCTCTTGTGTTCGCGTCGATCTCCCCGGCGCACGTTGGTGACCGCGAGTGTCCGCGCTACCGCGCGCAGGGCGCTTCCGTACGGAGTGACCGGAGGCAGACGACCGTACGGTTCTCTTGCCGCGCGGTCGTAGGAGTCGGCGGCCTTGGCCGGTTCGCGGTTGCCAGTGATGTCCGCGGTGACGTGCAGGACGTCAGAGGCCGCCTGAATCGCAGCCGCACCGCCAGCCCGCGGTCGCAAACCGGCGAAGGACGCCTCTTCGCTATCAGATGATGCAGCGACCGTGCCCACCTGCCGACGCAGCGCGGTACGAGGAGGTTCCCCCAGCCCGGCGCGTTCGGCTCGCTCCAGTTCAGCACGCGAAGGTCGGGGCGCCGTCGTCCGGTCCGCGCGGGCGCGGTACGGCACAGCCGGTACGGTTCCTGGACCCTGGGCACGAGGACGCCTCTACGCGTCCTCGTCGCCGTTCAACGCTCGCATGAACCAGTCGAGAGAGCCGGTCTTCTGCGCCTCCTCGGCGAGTCGCTTGGCGGACGCGGTCTGGAGCTGGGCGAGTGAGCTGTCTACCCACGGTTGGGTGTTCTGATTGCCGTGCTCTCGGTACTCGATAGCTTGAATGAGGCACTCGAGCTTGTCCGCGTCACGGGCGCACATCGCCTCGGCGCTGGCCTTGCCTTCGTACTCCGCGACGACACCCGTGATCATTGCGGTGACCACCTCCGGCAAACCGCGGGTCTGGCGCTCGGTGACCTGCTCGTTGGACGCCTTCTTCACATACGGCTTGGCCACATAGGGGATGTCGGTGAGGCGGGTCTCCTGGCTGTCGTGAAAGAGGCTGAGCAGTGCAGCACGCTCGGGGTTGGCCCCCTCCATCGCAGCCAGGACGCTAGCGATGATCGCCGTACGGAGCGAGTGATCGGCGATGCTCTCGGGATCGTTCACGCCCGCTACAAGCCACCCGGTGCGCTTGTAGCGCTTCAGAAGCCCGATCTCGTACAGGAACCCCGCCAACCGCTCCGTCTCGTTCGCCATGCTCACCCTTCTCTCGCTTAACGCCCGTCCGCGATACGTAGACCGTAGAGGACCTCTTCCAGCTCCCGTCGCACCTGGACGGAGACCGCAGCTTCGTCCAGGACCCGCGCTGCCCGTTCCTGCAACCGACCGAGCGTGCCTGGCTCGTCGTGGACGATGGCGGGGCGGTGCTGAAGAAGCGCCCAGACCGTATGAGCGACGACATCGATGTAGACGTTCTTCGGCTCCAGCTTGCCCACCAGATGAGCAAGCAGCTTCGTGCCTCTCCAGGACCGAGTGGGCAACTCGACCATGAACGTGTCGGCTGTCTGCGGCTCGGTGATCTCCCCCAGCCAGTACGCCCAGTAGTTGAGGTTGGCCGTCTCGCACCTGTCGGTCTTCATCGCCTGGCCGATGAACGCTTGAAGCGCCTCGGGGTCTCCCTTGCGAGCAAGGGAGTGCGCTCCGGACCGCACAACAGCCCAGGACAGCGACCAGTCGGCGGATCGTTGAGACCTGCGCTCCTCTTGGCGCTGCATTCCCGCCAGCCATTCCGCCGTCTCTACGGAATCATCGAAGCTCGCGACGTAATGTGCTTGCCTACGAAGCAGCATCCCGTCGACAGTGCCGACATCGGCTCTCTCTGCGGCGCTCTTAAGGTGCTCGAAGAAGTGAGCCCGCTCGTCTACCGCCAAGCGCGGCCCGCTCGAAACCGGACCGCGACGGGAAGATCTACGCGGAACATCGTCCAAGAAGGACGGCCGCTGACCGGACACCGCCCATGAGGTCATGTCAGTGAAGGGCCGCGTGATCACCCATGCGGAGAGCGGATGCTCATCCGGTCGAACCTTCGCTGGTGGAGTACTCAAGACCTGCGCGAGGAAGTGATCAGCCTCAAGCGCCGGCTCGAGTTGAGCGAGCAAGTTCGACTGCGCCCCGAGTCGCAGCAATCGTGCACGAATCGCCAGAAAACTCCCCGTGGGCACGGCGATGAGAGGCCGACGTCCAGACTCCCAGCCCTGCACAGTCGTGAGGTCGACTCCAAGGTCTTCGGCCAGTCCGTCCTGAGTCAATCCGATCGACTCGCGGATGACCTTGAGAAGGTAGCCCGAAATACGACCTTCGCGGGGGCCGCCGTTGAAACCCCGACTGCCAGTCAGGGTTTCTCGTTCACCTGGCGCCATGACTCCATTACCGCCGTCCGTACTCGTACTCGCCGTCAGTTCATCGGCATCAATCAACGCCATAGCGTTAGGAAAAGCTTAACTGAAGATCACTATTCACGCCTCTAGGTAAGAGGGCTCGTAATGTCAACGGATACATCGAAAGCGCTAGAGACGCGCCGGTTGCGCGTCTGGGCGCTCGCCCAGACGCTCAAGTCCCACGGCTATGCGGTGGAGGTGGCCGACTCTGAGCCCTTGCTTGCGATCCCTGCCGCCTTCTCCTCCCCGGTGTTGGTGCGATGCGACCTGCGCGCGATCTGCGGCGGTGAGCCGGACTCACCGCCAAGCACGCGTGCGTCCCGAACTCCTCAGGCGGCAGGCAGACCACCACGAGCAGCAGCCCCATTTCAGAGGTGGCCGCCCCATGAACCCTGCTGGCTACCCACAGCACCTCCCCGCCGACGAGCTGCGCACCACAACCAGCCGGATGGACGCCAAGTCGATCCGCGATGCCGAACTCGGCCGTCTCTCCCGCCAATACGGAGCGATCGTCTGGTGGGGCACTACACCCGTGCGTGGTGGGTCATGCTTCCCGGCCCCGCTGACTCTTGGACGCCGCCACTCTGGCGGCGCTCGAAGGACAGATCATCCGCACGCTGGGGCTCATGCGATGACCAGCAGGCCCAGTCGTCGCGCATTCACCTCAGATCGCCGCTCCGGCGTGAGGGCGATGCGCGGCAGGACGCGGCGGCCTTCACCCCTCGGAAGCCGCCGCGCTGGGCTCCTACCGCCGGCTCATGGAGCAGGAAGTCGTTCCCGAATCGCAGTACTACCTACTGGGCAGACGCGAGATCCCCGAGCGGATCGAGTACCCCGGCAACATCATCTAGCGCGCCGCCGCCCGCACGCGGGCGCGTGACCACGACCACGACCAACTGCCGGGGGCTCCAAGCCCCTCCACACGGTCTAGCGACAAGGCCGCGCCTCGGTCGATCGCCGATCCAACGGACATTGCTCTCCAGCAGTCCGCACCGCAAGCCGGTAGTGGCACGCGGCAGGACGGCCTCCCGGGCGCTTGCCCCGCCCCACGAAAAGCCCTCCGGCCCAGGTCAACAGACGCGCACCCGGGCCGCGAGAACCAACCACGATGCGCGTCGGAGGTGCACATGACCCTCGTTTCCGACCCGGTTGTCGCCACCAAAGATCCACGCGGCCTCGTCACAGCCGAACTGTTCGACCAGATGGTGAACGACGTGGTGATCTTTGACAAGGTCACCCGTCCCTACGCCGAGCGCGGCGTCGAGCAGTTCCTCGTCTGTGCTCGGCGCGGTCACGGCGCACACCGGCCCCATCCGACGGGTCGAGCCCGCGCCCGCCGGCAACCACGCCGACATCGCCGCGACCATCCACACCGCGGACGGTCGGCTGTTCGTCAAGGCCGCACGCAAGACCGCGCCCGACACCGACGGCCCGGAAGTCCGGTCGCTACGCTGGGAAGCCGCGATCAACCCCCACGTCACCCAGTACGCCCCCCGCCTCCACTGGACCGTGGAGGCGGGCGGGTGGCTCGTCCTGGCCTTCGAACACGTCCAAGCCCGGCACGCGGACTACACCCCTGGCTCACCCGACCTGGACATACTCGCCAAGATCATCGACAGCCTGCAGGCACACCCCCTCCCCGACGTGCTGGAACGCAAGCGCATCGAGCGCCGCTGGGAATCGATGGGCGACACGACCCCACTGGCCGGCACCACCCTGCTGCACGCCGACCTCAACCCTGCCAACGTCCTACTCGGCGACAACGACACCGCCTACGTCGTGGACTGGACCTTCGCCGGACGCGGCGCCGCCTTCCTCGAGTTGGCACTCCTCATCCCCTGGCTACTCAAGGCCGGCCACACCCCGACCGAAGCAGAACACTGGGCCTCACGGTTCCCCGCCTGGACGACCACCGCCCCAGCCATAATCGACGTGTTCGCCCGCGCCTTCGCCGACAAATGGCAAGCCAACCTCGCCACCAACAACGAGCCCTGGGCGCTCGAACATGCGACCGCAGCCCAGATGTGGGCGTCGCACCGATACGCCCACTCTTCTTCCACCTGACTAAAATCTCAAAGCGCGGCCACAACAGGGTGTGCAAAGGCCTTCGAAAAGGATATCTTCCGACGAGTCAAATAACATTAGGTCACCTCGATGTAAGCCACCGGCACCCCGGCACTTCACCGCCGTTTTCCTCGGCTAAACGGTGTGCCGACGTATACACGACTAAGCGGTCGCGAATCTTCGGCGGAGGTGATCTAGCCTCTTCCAAACTGGCTACGCGGGTTCGATTCCCGTCGCCCGCTCCCACTGCGGAGGCCCAGGTAGGAACCCTGTTTCCCACCTGGGCCTTGCTCTTTCTCATGATCGCTAAGGCTTCCGTGCCCGTTGCGTGCCCGATCGTTTCGGCGTGCCCTTGTCACTCTTGTCACTGGCCCGAGCCACCTTGCACGCCTCCCCGATCACCCTGTCTCGATCTTGGCTTGCATGCTGGTAGATCAGCGCCGCCCGCGTCGAGGCATGGCCCATGCGGGACATCAGCTCCTTGATGCTCCCGCAACGGGCTCGACTCAAATGATCGCTCGTGACGGTCAACGGCTGCCGAGCTCCCGAAACTTTGCGTCGAACCGCACTCCGAGCCACTCGCGTGTAGCAGCGAGTATTACGTCAACGCTCCGCTTTGCGGTGGTGATTTCGCCAAGCCAGACGCCCCTGTTCACGCCGAGAACCTGCCCGAAGCGTTCAACCAACGGCTCGGACCGATAGGGTGAGTCGGCATAGAGTATTGCCGTCAGCGATGTGACCACAAGCCGTTTTCCCCTTAAGCCGATTTGCTGACGAAATACTGCCACCTTGTATACTTCTCGCCAAGGAACGGCTAGTCGCCGGCCGTCCAGGGCGAGGGTGAAGCCCTCACTGTCCAGCGTGGCCGGCGACGCCGCAGCGGCACGCCCCTTAAAACCCCGAATGGCGTTCGCCAGATGCAAAGGCCCCAGGCCGGCCCCCAGAATCAGCACCGGCAGACCAACAAATGACCCGCCGATCATTGCTACCAGACCGACAGCTATGAACAGTGCAGCCGCTGCGGCGCCGATCACTCCGAAGAACAGCTTCGCGTCCGACCCCGAACTGCGACCAAGTTGGATACGGCCTGCCCGAAAATCATTCATGATCGACAACCGCCGGTGAACGCTTGAGTGAAGTAAACTCGCTTCCCGCGACCGGGAAACATGACCATAAAAATACACTCTCTTGAGTGGATTCCGCTAGCGCCCCTTTTTCATCCGGCTGCCGCGTTCAACGCTGAACTACCTGGCCGAAGTGATCCGGCGGCGCCCAGGCCGCCGCGCGGCCCCGCGCATCGCGGCGCGTCCGCCGACCCCGCCCCGTCCTGTCACCACGGGGCCGCGCCGACGCTACAGGCAATGGCCAAGGCACCGCTCGACGCGGGCACGTACATCGGAACCCAGCTCACCCGCCAGAGCCGTCATCTCCGCCCGCTCAGCTTCGGTGAGGGACCGGTCTTCCTCCGCCAGCCAGTCCGCAACCGATTCGATCGCCAGGCCGTACTCAGCGTGCTTGAGGAAGTCCATGCCCCAGGCGAGTTGGTCGTCAGTCAGCCGATCCGCCACCAGATGCAACAGCGCCGCCATGCGCATCTCCCATGCACGGACGGCGGTGTAGTCCTCGTGCCTGCGGTACGAGCCCATGAGGCATCCCTATCGGCATCACGCGCCACCTCCAAGGGGCTGAGGTGTGCCGTCGGTTGAGCTAAAGGATGCGGGGCTCCCCCGACTCCGCGCTATCAAGGATGGCGGCGGGGACCGGTCCCCACCCGACCCGCAACTCGACGCCGTCGCCGGCTAGGACACGCGGACGAGGAACCGGCTACCTCCAACGTGCTCCATGACCACACGAGGGCGCTGGCCCCGGTGTGTCTCCCGCAAGCCAGGTGGGGGCCACCACCTGGTTTGCGGGAGGAGCATTGGCGTGCCCGGCGGCGGGCCGCCCCCTAGGAGGCACGCGTCCACCTGGGCGGTCAGTCCCGCCGCCGGAGTGGGTTCGGCGGGCCGTGGGCGCGGTCGACGGATCCCGGTCTCGCCATTTTTCATTTGTTTCACGCGTGCCACCAGCGCATTTCATGGTGCTTCCACATTGTTCTGGGCAGTCGCGTGTGTTGCAGGTATAGAAGTCACATGCACGAATGCGTCATACCTGCATGCCGCCGATGAGGGCTGCGCAGCACCTCATTCCGGGGCGGGCGAAGTGGCCGATCGTCGAGACGGCCGGTGGATCGTCACCGCGTATGACGGGCTTCCATCAGGGATCGGTCGGAGGCGCCGCCCTGGCATTGATCGACGCCTCACACGGAAAGGATGGATCATGTCCGATCATCCGCGGGGTGACGGCCGCCGGCGAGCGGTGATCGCCGCCATCGCCGCCGCCTGTCTCGCCGCCGCCGGCCTGGTCGTCGGCGGCCAGGCGAGCGCCGGCACGCTGTCCGGCACCCTCTACCGCGATCCGGACTCGCAGGTCGTTCGGTGGGTCGCGGCCAACCCGAACGACTCACGGACACCTGTCATCCGCGACAGGATCGCCAGCCAGCCGCAGGCGCGCTGGATGTCGGTGTTCAGGCCGGACACCGTGACATCGGAGGTCTCGTCGTTCGTCAACGCGGCGAGCGCGGCGAACCAGACTCCCGTGCTCTCGGTGTACGAGATCACCAACCGCGACTGCGGCGGCGCAAGCGCCGGCGGCGCCCCCGACCTCGGCCAGTACCAGCAGTGGATCTCGCGGTTCGCGCAGGGCCTGAGCGGCCGTCCGGCCATCATCATCCTGGAGACCGACGCGCTCGCGCTGCAGACCTGCCTGGACGGCTCCGAGCTCGCGGCGCGCAACCAGGCGCTCACCCAGGCGGTGCAGACGATCAAAGGCGCCGACCCGAACGCGAAGGTCTATCTCGACGGCGGCCACTCGGCCTGGAACTCCGCCGCCGAGCAGGGCAGCCGGCTGAAGGCCGCCGGTGTCCAGTACGCCGACGGCTTCTTCACCAATGTGTCGAACTTCCAGCCGCTGTCGAGCGAGGCGGCGTACGGCCGGTCGATCATCTCCTACCTGCAGTCCCAGGGCATATCCGGCAAACACCAGGTCATCGACACCAGCCGCAACGGCGGGTCCCCCGGCGCCCAGGGCGACTGGTGCGCCGACGACAACACCGACCACACCATCGGCACCTACCCGACCCTCGACACCGGCGACCAGAACATCGACGGCTACCTGTGGGTCAAGCCGCCGGGCGAGGCGGACGGCTGCGCCTACTCGGCCGGGTCCTTCGTCCCCGACCTCGCCTACAACCTCGCGCGCAACGCGCCCGACCCGCCTACCTCGTCCGACCCCTCGACTCCCCCGCCGGGCGGTGACGCCTGCACGGCGACCTACCAGACGGTGAACTCCTGGGGAGGCGGCTTCCAAGGTCAGGTCACCGTCACCGCCGGAGCCTCCGCGATCAACGGCTGGAAGCTGACCTTCTCGCTGCCCAGCGGCGTTTCGATCAACCAGCTCTGGAACGGGACGCTGACCACCAGCGGGTCCACCGCCACCGTCACCAACACCTCGTGGAACGGCTCACTCGCCCCCGGCGCGTCCGTCGAGGTCGGCTTCACCGCCACCGGTACGGCCACATCGCTCAGCCCCACCTGCACCTCATCGTGAACGGCGCACCGAGTCTCACGGTGTGACTGCCCCGGCGCCCCGGTCTGGTACAGCGTCTACCGGACCGGGGCGCTTCGGTCTCATCGGCACACGTCGCCGCGGGGTGCGCGGGCTGAGGACTCGCGGCCCGACTCGTGGGGACCTTGGTCCGTGGGCGCGGGGGGCGGGCGGGCTCACGCTGAAGGCAGCCGGCGAGCGGTCGCCGCGCCGCACCTCTTGGAGGGACCATGCAGACCAAAGTCGAGGAGGTCATGACGACCGGGGTGTTCGCCGTCTCGGAGCGCGCCTCGTTCAAGGAGATCGTCAACGAGCTGCGACTGCACGGCGTGGACGCCGTCCCGGTGCTGCGGGAGGACGGGACGGTCTCCGGGCTGGTGTCGTCCACCGACCTGCTGCTCAAGGAGGCCGACCCCAACGCCGCCGAGGCTCCGCATCCGTTCGCCGGGCCGCGGCGCCGCCGGGAGCTGCGCAAGGCGGCCGGCACGACGGCGGCCGACCTGATGACGGCGCCCGCCGTCACGATCACCCCCGGCGCGAGCGTGGAGGAGGCGGCCGGGCTGATGCGCCGCAGGCGCGTGAGCCGGCTCCCCGTCGTGGACGCCGATACCGGGCGGCTCGTCGGCATCGTCAGCCGCGCCGACGTCCTGCGCGTGTACAGCCGCCCCGACGAGCAGATCCGCCGGGACGTCCTGGACGAGGCGGTCGCCCGCCGTTTCGGGGCGGAGGCCAAGGGCTGCGCCGTCACGGTGACCGACGGCCGGGTGACGGTCCAGGGCACGGTCGCCCGCCGGTCGATCGTCCCGGCGCTGCTGCACGGCATCCGCCGCGTCGAGGGCGTCGTGTCGGCCGAGGCGCAGGTGGGGTGGGAGGTCGACGACACCTACGCCGGCCGGCACGCCTAGCGCAGCTCGGCCAGGGCGGCGGTGTACAGGTGGGCCGGGTCGGTCGCCAGGGTGCGGGACGTCCAGCCGGGGATCGGTGCCACGTCCCGTATCCAGGGGCGCAGCCGGGCGTAGACCTCCAGCGCGTCCGAAGGGCGTGTCTCCGGGGCCTTGGACAGCAGCTCGTCCACCAGGGCGGCGAGTTCGGCGGGGACGTCGGGCAGCGGCGGAGGCGGTTCCGACTGGCTGCGGGTGATCTCCTCGACGATGTGCTGCGACTCGAACGGCCGCGACCCGGCGAGCAGCTCGTACAGCAGGCAGCCGACGGCGTACAGGTCGCTGGCGCGGCTGGCCTCCTCGCCGCGCAGCAGTTCGGGCGCCATGTACCGCGCCGTGCCGGGGACCTGGCCGGTCTGGGTGATGCGGGAGAACTCGCCGCCGGTCGAGGTCGCCAGCCCGAAGTCGATCAGCTTGACCGCTCCGTCCGGGCAGAGCATGAGGTTCTCCGGTTTGACGTCCCGGTGGATCAGGTCCACGGAGTGGGCGGCGGCCAGCACCGCGCACGCCTGGGCGCCGATGAAGGCGGCCCAGGAGGCGGGCAGCGAGCCGTGCTCGTCGAGGAGTTTGCCGACCGAGTCGCCCGGCAGCCACTCCATGATCAGGAACAGGTCTTCGTCCTGGCCGAAGTCGTAGACGGCGGGGACGCCCGGGTGGGTGAGCCGGGCGGTGATCCGCGCCTCGCGGTGGAAGCGGCGGCGCAGTTCCCGGTCGTCGTCCGGCACCCCGATCAGCTTGATCGCGACGGGGCGGTTGAGCCGCAGGTCGGTGCCGGTCCAGACCTCCCCCATGCCGCCGCGTCCGATGGGCGAGGTGACCCGGTACCGGCCGGCGATGTCCCTCACGGCAGGAACTCGCTCTTCGTCCCGTGCCAGGTGATGACGGCGTTGTCGCGCGCCCGGGTGACGGCGACGAACAGCAGGGAGCGGGCGGTGCGCAGGTCGCGGCGGTAGCGCAGCGGGTCGTCCTCGCGGAACCGGGTGATCCGGGCGGCGGGGACGAGGCCCTCGGCGACCCCGGCGATGATCATGTTCTGGTATTCGAGGCCCTTGAACCGGTGCATGGTGCCGACGTGGACGGGCGCCTCGACGTACCGGGGGCCGTCGGCGGTGATGGCGCAGGCGACGATGCCCTCCTTGGCGAGGCGGGCCTCGACGTCGGCGACCATGCGGCGTTCGGGGACGCACACCGCGGTCGAGTCGCCGTCCCACGCCCTGACCTGCTCGACGATGCCGTCGAGTTCGGCGTCCCAGGTGGGGAAGCCGCGCAGTTCGGGGACGGCGCCGCGCAGCACCGACCGGTAGCCGGCGAGGTCGTCGCGGCCGTCGTCCAGGTCGTCCCACTGCTCCCCGCCGAGGACGCGGACGGCGGTGCTGAGGATCTCGTGGGTGGTGCGGTAGCTGAGCGTCAGCCGGGACGACCGGCCGCGGATCGCGATGCCGAGGTTGCCGAGCGACACGTGGTTGCCGTAGATGCGCTGGTGGGTGTCGCCGGTGATGAACATGTCGTTCGGGCCCGGGTCGACCATCGCGCGCAGCATCCGCCAGTGCGCGGCGGACAGGTCCTGCGCCTCGTCGACGACGACGTGCCGGTAGCGGGGGCGCAGCCGCATGCCGGACTCGTCCTGCAGCTTCGGCGAGTCGGCCTGCCGCGCCCGGTACGCGGCGCGGTCCCGGGCGCGGGCCGCCTCGATCTGCGCGGCCCGCTCGGTGACCTGCCGGAGCGTCGACAGGTTGTTGTTCTCCAGCCGCATCACGTACCGCTCGGTGAGGTTCCAGATCCGCTTGCGGTCGGCGCGGTTGAGGGGGCGGCCCCGCCCGGCGCGGCGGGCCCGGAAGTACTCGGCCTGCGTCCGCAGCCCCTGCCCGAGGATCACCTGCGACCATTCCTCGTGCAGGAACCCCGCGTCCCAGCGGGTCTCGTTCTCCTCCGCGAGCAGGTCGTCCCACTCCTTGCGGGCCTTCTCGTCGTCGAGGCGGCGGCGCGTCCGGCCCCGCTCGGTCTCCGCGACGATCTCGCTGGCGAGCTTGTCCACGTTGGTGATGTGGACGCGCGCGGCCACCTCCTCCCCCGCGAGGGCGATGAGCCGCTGTTCGAGGTCGGCGGCCAGGTTCTTGTTGAACGTGGTGAGGAGGACGGCCTTGCCGCCGCCGGCGGGAAGCCGCTCCACGAGGTGCTTGACGCGGTGCAGCGCGACGATCGTCTTGCCGGTGCCGGGTCCGCCGCTGACGCGCGCCGGGCCGGTGTAGTCCTTCTCGACGAGCTTGCGCTGCGTCGGGTGCAGGTACACCTTCCAGCGGCCGAAGTCGCCCTGTTCGAGCACCTCGCGCAGGTCGGCGTCGGCGGTGGTGACGGCCGTGGCGGGACGGGCGAGGGCCGCCGCGTAGTCGTCGGTGTCGACCTCGTCCTCGGCGGCGACGGGCGCGGTCACCTGTTCCAGGACGTCTTCGGGGGACGCGCCGTCGTGCAGCGCGAGCAGCACCTCCCCGGTCAGCTGCGGCGCGTAGGACACGAGCCCGAGCAGCTCGTCCTCGGTCGTGATCTTCGCGATGAGCGGCAGCAGCGGCTCGGCGACGCCGAGGTCGAGGAGCTGCTCGGACGGGTACGCGGCGAACAGCGGCGCCGCCTCCACCGGTTCCGGCGAGGGCGCGGGCTCCGGCGAGGGCGCGGGCTCGGGCGCGGGCGCGGGTTCCGCGTGCCCGTTGCCGGCGACGACCTCTTCCGCCACGACGAGGTCGAGGAACTCGATGCCGCCCGTGACCGGGTTGATCTGGTACCGGTACCGGTCGAGGTGGTCGTACACCTCGCCGCGCGGCTTGACCGCGACGAGGATGTACTCGGTGCCGCCGGCGTGCAGCAGCAGCGCCCGGTAGTCGTCGTTGACGCGCGCCGAGTACAGCTGCGAGTTCTTCAGCTGCTTGAACCGAAGCCCCTTGTTGCGGGGGTCGGTGCGGAACTTGTGCTGGAAGTCGTAGATCGCGCCCTTCACCGACCGCGGGAGCTTCAGGATCTCCTTCTCGGCCCGGTCGAGCAGCCGCAGCGTCGCCCCGCTCACTTCGCTTCCTCGTTTCGTTCGGCCAGTCGTTCGGCGAGTTCCTCGTAGGTCCATTCAGCCGCCGGACGGACCTCCCAGCCCGCCTCCGCGAACGCGGTGTCGCGCCGCCGCGCCTCCTCGTCGTCGCCGGCGAGGACGATGGCGACCTTGCGGTCCGGCCAGGCGATCTCGGCCTGCCATCCTTGTTCGCCCAGTTCGTAGCCGACCGCGTCGGCCGGCGGGGTGGGGAAGTCCCCGGCGTCGCGGGCGAAGGCGGCGAGGCCGCGTACGAACGCGGCCAGGCCGGGCTCCTCGGGGTCGATCAGGTCGAGCACGTTCACCCAGCTGTCGGTCAGCACCGTCGGCTCCGCCGCCGGTCCGGGCCCGGCCGCGTCGACGCGCGTCGGCGCGGGCTGCTCCGGGACGGGCGTCGAAGCCGGGCCGGCCGGAGACGGGCCAGCCGGAGACGGGACGGCCGGAGACGGGACGGCCGGAGCCGCGCCGGCCGGAGGCGGGCCGGCCGGGGCGGGTTCCGGGGCCGTCTTCGACTCGTCCCGCAGGCCCTCGTCCCGCAGGTCTCCGTCCCGCAAGCCTCCGTCCCGCAAGTTCTCGTCCCGCAGATCCTCGTCCCG
>NZ_JBIQHY010000024.1:0-8096 GCF_044508335.1 Actinomadura sp. | reverse complement strand
CTCCGTCCCGCAAGCCTCCGTCCCGCAAGTTCTCGTCCCGCAGATCCTCGTCCCGCAGGTCTTCGTCGAGCGGGAGGAGGCTGAGCGCGGCCTGCCGCCCCGCGCCGCCGGCCGCCGCGAGCAGCGCCGGGTCGAACCGGTCGATCTCCGACAGCGCAAGCTGCCCGCCGTCGCCCTCACCGTGGTCGAGGAATTGCAGCAGGTTGCCCCAGTACAGCCAGGCCGCCCACCGCCGCCTGTGCGCTTCGGTGTCGGCGACGATGGTGTCGTGCCGGTCGTCGATGACGACGAAGGCGCTCCACACGGGGGCGGCCGCACGGCTCTTATCGAGAATCACCGTGAGCGGATCGGCCGCGTACACCTCGACCGTTCCCTGTTCCAGCGCGGGCAGCGGCTCTCCGCGCAGCGCGGCGTTCACGCGGGCGGTCACGCCGGCGCGGTCGCTCCGCGTCCCGCCCTTCCGGAGGCTGGACTTCAGTACTCCGAAGGTGACGGCCTCGGCGCGCCGCAGCCACAGGCCGCGGTCCGGTTCGGCGAGGTAGGCGAGCAGCGTGTCGACGGGGTTGGTCCACATCGTGCGCGGCAGCTCGTCGGGGTCGCCGACCCGCCCGTACAGCTTCCTGGCCGCGAGCCGCGCGTTGCCCTGGTACGGGCTGTACGCCTCGACGCCGTCGCACGGCTCGTGGCGGCGCGCCTCCCACTCGTCCAGGTCCTTCCACGTGAGGGCGAAGACGACGCGGCCGTGCGCCCGGAGCTGGGCGCGCTTCGCCGCGTCGTCGGCGAGCCGGTTGATCTCCGGCGCCGCGTGGTAGTTGTACCCGTCGAGGTACACCGCGACCTGCTGCGGCTCGTCGTCGATGAGCCGGAACACCACGTCCGGCCGCGTCCCCCGGATCGTGTTCTGCAGCGTGACCCGCCACCGCCGGACGGTCGCGCCGCTCGACTCCGGGTCCGGGATCTCGATGCGCAGGTCGGCGGTCTTGCGGCCGCCGACGACCGGGCCGCGCGTCAGCGAGGCGTTGCCGCCGTCCCGCTTCGCCCAGTTCTCCAGCCCTTCCAGGAACCGCGCTTCGAGTTCGCTCTCGACCTGGTCCCACAGGGAGATCTCGCTCGTGTCGGCGACGGAGGCGGTCTGCCAGCCGTCCAGCAGCTCGTCCAGCATGTCGACGGCCTCGGCCCGGCTGACCTTGTCGAACAGCGTCCCCGGGACGTGCGACAGCAGGCACCGGTGGCAGGCGCGCTTGGCCGGGTCCTCCCGGCACGGGCATTCGGCGGCGCGGGCGCGGGCCGCCTCCAGCACCCGCCGGAACTCCGCCGGGTCGGCGAGGCGGTGCAGGTAGCCGGTGCCGCCGGGCAGCGTGTCGTGCAGGACGAGGAAGCGGCGCCGCCGCCCGGTGGCCTGGTCCGGCATCGTCGCCGTGACGATCTCCAGGTGGTCGGGGTCGCCGCCGTAGCGGGCGGCGACGCCCGCCATCAGCGCCGCCTGGAACGACGCCGTCCGCTCCTCCACGTACAGCGTCGCCACGGGGAGCAGGATGCGCAGCGCCTCCGTGCGGAGTTCGTGCGCGAGGATCATCTTGTGGTGGTCGGCGTCCCGCGACGCGCGCCGGTACGGGCACCAGGTGCGGTGGTGGCGCCGGCTGCGGTCCGCGGAGGACGTGCCGACCAGCGCGTCGCGGCCGTTCCCGTCGTCCTGGCCCGGCGGCCCGTCCACGGTCGTGCCGCCGCAGGACGGGCACACGTGGAAGTGCGCGACCTGCCGCTCCTCCCCCGCGAACCGGGTCGCGTCGCGCCGGTCGGTGCGCCGCACGCCGAGGTTGAAGCGGCGCACGACGGCGTGCCGGGTGAAGTCGACGCCGAACACGGCGTCGGCGTGCCGCCACGAGCCGGGCGCGATGTCGGCGCGGTCGATGTCGACGGCGACGGCGTCCTCGTAGAAGCGGCGCTGCCGCTCGTCGGAGTCGTCGCTGATCCGGGCCTCGTCGCGCCGGTCGTGGGCGAACACCCGCGTCGGCTTCAGCACCTTGTGCAGGTTCTGCACGGCGCCGATGGCGGGGTCGCCGCACCGGGCGCACGCCGAGATATCGTCCGCCGCGTCGAGGCCCGTGCGGACGTGCCCGCAGCTCGGGCAGACCCGCCAGTGCTCCCATGAGGGGCGCGACTCGGTGCCGATGTCCAGGCCGCTGACCTTGTGCTGGTAGCCGCGGATGTAGAAGGAGTTGCCGGGCGCCAGCTCGGTCAGCGCGAGGCGCGCCGACCGCCCGTACTCGCGGACCTCGCTGTGGTAGGTGCGGTCCTCGCCGACCTCCTCCTCCCACGTGATCGTCGCTTCGAGGGTGGTGACGTTGTCGAGCAGCGAGTAGTTCGGCAGCAGCCCGAGTTCGACGAGCGTGCCCTGCGCGCTGCGCCGCCCCATGTCGCCCATCAGCCGCGCGATCCCGGCTCGCTCGGAGCGCAGCGACCGGCGGATCGCGTTCTGCGAGGGGTCCGATTCGAGCAGCGAGTCGATGGCCTCGTCGATGCGGTCCAGCCGGTCCTTCAGGTCGGCGCGGCGGGCCTCCCACCGCTCCTCGACGCCGCGGACGGCGTCCTTCAGCCCGGCGGTGGCGAACGCGCGCAGGTCGGCGGCGGCGTCCGGCGACACCGAGTCGCCGAACAGGTCGAGGAACGGCTCGACGGCGCCGCTTTGCAGTGCGGCGGCGGTGAACGCGGCGAGCCAGCCCGTCTCGCCGAACAGCGCGGACGTGCGGCGCGGCAGCGGCAGCACGCCGGGCAGCCGGCCGCGGGCGCACAGGTCGACCAGGTGCGCGGCGTACTGGCGGCGCAGGATCTCGATGGCGGACAGGTAGCTGCCGGGCGGCACGATCCGGCCCGCGATCATCGCCTCGGGCTCGTCGATGAAGTACAGGTCGCGGGGGTGCCGGCCGACGAGCGTCACCAGGAACGCGTTGCCGGTCTTGCGCCCGGCCCGCCCGACCCGCTGGACGTAGTTGGCGGGGCCGGGCGGCAGCGACGCGAGGATCACCGCGGACAGGTCGCCGATGTCGATGCCGAGTTCCAGCGTCGGCGTGCACGCCATCACGTTGGGGTCGTTGTAGCGCTGCTCCTTCTTGCGGAACCGCGCCTCGACGTCCTCGCGCTGCCGGCGGGTGAGCGCGCCGGTGTGCTCGGCCGTCACCACCCGGAACGGCTCCTCCCCGAGGTACAGGCGGCGGTAGTAGTCGTCGCGGTGGCTGCGGGTGCCGCGGTCGGTGAGGGTTCCGCCGCACCGGTAGCGGGGGCACGGCTGCCCGTACCAGGCGTCCACCAGTTCGGGGCGGAGGGTCTGCTGCCACGCGCACCGGTCGCAGCCGAGCCCGGCGTCGTCGGCTTCGGCGTCGGTCAGGGCGTGCACGAGGACGTGCCCCGGCTGCAGCCCGTACACCCCGGTGGTTCCGTCGATGACGCGCTTGGCGACGAGGCCCTCTTCGGCGAGGACGGGCAGGAGCCGCCGCAGGTATTCGCCGGCCTGCCGCCGGTCGAGGGCGAGGCAGCGGGCGGCCCAGTCCTGCGACCAGCCCTGGTCGGCGTCGATCCGGTCGAACTCCGACCGCCGCTTCTGCCGGTCGAGCAGGAACGTCGGGGCGCTCAGCCCGCGGGGGAACGCGGGCATCCCGTCGGGCCGCCGGCCCCAGATCGCGCCGAACCGGCTGCTGCCGCCGTTCGCGATCCACGCGTCCAGCCACCGGTGCTTGATCGCGCCCCGGTAGCGGAGCCGTTCCAGCAGCCCCCGCACGAACGTCGCGTACCGCTGCGGGGACTGCGGCTCGATCATGCCGGTGACCTGCGTGTGGACGTCCCTCGCGAGCGCCGCGACCCGGCCGGGGTCGGGCAGCGCGACCTCGGCGACGGCGGTGCGGGTGAGGTCGAGGGTGCGTCCCTGCCGGGACCGCAGCCCGAACTCCAGGATCGTCTGGAACGCCAGCCGCTCCCCGATCAGCTCCCACGCGGCGGGGGTGCCGCTGGTGGTCTCGGCGAGGATCGCGTCCACTTCGGGGCGTTCGTGCAGGTCCGGCGGGACGACCGCGGGCAGCACCCCGGACTGGCTGGCCGCCGCGGCGAGGTCCCCGATCACCTCGTTCAGCGGCGTGCCCTTCCCCGGCTCCAGCCGCGAGTTGATCAGCCGCCGCAGCGAGAACGCGTAGGAGCGGTTCGCCACGAACCCGGCCCGGTGCGCCGCGTCCTGCACGGAGTCGTTGAACAGCAGCGTCTTGCGGCGGCGCGGGTCGGCGGACAGCTGCCGGCCCGCCATCAGCTGGGTGACCGCCACCGCCGCCAGCGACGCCAGCCCCGCGCCGAGGTACCGGATGCCCTGGTCCATCGCGCACGCCGGGCACCGGTCCTGCATCGCGGCGTTCTCGGACGCCTCGTCGTGCGTGATGTCGGTGAGGACGAACACGCCGTCGTCGAGCGCGCCGTACCGGTGCCGCGCCGGGTCGAACGGCTTCACCCCGTCCCCGGTGAGGATGGCGAGGCCGCGTACCCGCGCCTCGACCTCCGCCTTCGTCGCCGCGATGAGCGGGCGGACGCGCTTCTTCTCCGGCCCGGTGGACGCCCGGTAGATCCGCTCGGGGACGGTGACGAGGTCGCCGGGGTCGCGCTGCGGGGAGAACGCCGCCCACCCGGACCGCCCGCAGTGCCGGCAGTAGACGGCCGGGAGCATCGTCCTGTCGTAGGGGTCGAAGCCGGACTCGGCCTCCAGGACCGGCGGCTCCCCGATCCACGCGAACGCGGCCCTGTCGTCCACCATCCGCAGCAGCCGCGACACCGCCCGCACCCACAGATGCGTCTCCACCAGCAGGAATGGTGTCTCCGGGTCGTCGGCCTCGGGGTCGCGCGCCGCGGAGATCAGCGCCACGAACCGCGCCAGCGCCTTCGCCGCCTTGGACGGGTTGTCGCGGATGGACGCGCCCCACCCGTACGCGCCCATCTTCGGCAGCAGCTTCAGCATCTGCTCGGGTGTGAGCGGGTCGCCGTCCTTGAGCAGTTCCAGGACGGCGCGGGTGAGGATGTGCCGCTTCAGCGCCTGCGCGAGCTGAGCCGGCGTCAGGTCGGCGCGGCCGGTGACCTCGCGCTTGATGCGGGCCAGCGCGCCCGGGTCGTGGATCGGGTCGCCGCACGCGATGAGGTCGTCCGGGGACGGCAGCGGGAGGTCGTAGTCGAGGGGGTCGAGGAACTCGTCGACGGTGCAGCGGTCCTCCCCGATCACGGCGTCTTCGGGGAAGGGCGTCCCGAACACTTCCCGCGCCGCCGCCCGGATCTCCGCGCCGTCGCCGCCCTCGCCCAGCGTCGCGGACGTCGCGACGGGGCAGATGTCCCCCAGCGGCCTGCCCGGCTCGGCCTTGCCGGTGACGGCCGCGAGCCGGCGCAGCAGCATCGCCACGTCGGTGCCCTGCGCGCCGTCGTAGGTGTGGAACTCGTCCACCACCACGTAACTGAGATTCGCGTCCTTCCACAGCGGCACGTCGTCGCCGCGCTGGAGGAGCAGGTCCAGCATCTTGTAGTTCGTGATCAGGATGTCGGGAGGGTTCCGGCGGATCTCCGCCCGGTCCGTCATGACCCGCGGGTAGCCGATCTCCGGGGTGTCCCCGATGTAGAGGCCCGCGGTGACCTGCTCCAGCCCGGACTTGTGCAGGTAGTCGTTGAGCCGGTTCGCCTGGTCGGTGGCGAGCGCGTTCATGGGGTACAGCAGGACGGCCTTGGCGCCGCCGCGCCCCTTCGACCGCTCCCGCCGGCAGTGGTCCAGCACGGGGATCAGGAACGACTCGGTCTTACCGGACCCGGTTCCCGTCGTGATCAGCGTCGGCTTCGCCGGGCCGTGGAGGGTACTGAGCCGCTCGAACGCCTTCGCCTGGTGGCGGTGGGGACGGAAGCCGAGCTTGTGCCACTCAAGGCAGTCCTGCCAGCCGGACTCGGCTTTCCGGAACGGCGTCCGGATGCGCAGGTAGGGGCCGCGGAAGATGCCCTGCACCGGGTCATTGAGGAACCGTTGCAGCGCCTCCCGCGCCGACGGGTCGCTGAGCGCGAACGTCGTCGACAAGTACTGGGTCAGGTTCTCCCGCAGCTCCTCCGCCGCCAGCGTCGGCTTCAAGTCTCAGCGCCTCCGAAGTCACCAGCAGGCACTCAGTGCCGAGCCCTGCGCACCGAAAAGACCGGCAGCACTGCGCGACTCTACTGGGTCCATACGACTTTATGCCGCCGCGGCGGTCACCCGTCCAGCCTCGGTCAGGAGCGTGTCAGGAGGGAGCAGGCAAGGATGGCGTCGCGGTAGGCCATGCGGTGTTCAGCGTCTTGATCTATTCCGTGTCCGGCGGGTGAGGGCGCGCGCGAGGATGGAGGCCAGCGTCAACCCGACCGCGGTGCCTGTCATGAGTGCCCAGGGACGGCGGGAGCGGGGACGGTCCGGCGGCGGAGCGGGGGCCCGGTTGTACTCCTCGTCGAGAATCCGGTGGAAACGGCGGGCGCGCTTGGTGTCCGAGGTGCTCAGGCGGGCTTGGCGGGCCTCGCGCCAGTAGGCGCGTCCGGGATGGGCGCTGAACATCTCGCGGGAGATGGCGCGCAGGCGTGTCTCGGGGAGGGCCTTCGTCTCGAACGACATCTGCCATTCCGAGATGATCATGTTGATGTACATGAGCTGGCGCCGGGCCTTGCGGCTCTCCCCCGCCGGAACCGGCCCCCACGCCTCATCGAGGTCGGGATCATCCATGGCCATCTTGAGCAGTTCGGCGATCGCTATGCGACGTGCCTCTTCACGCGCGATCTTCGTTTCGCGCGCCTGGAAGATGAGCGTCGCCACGATGCCCACCAGCGCGACAGCGGCCAAGAGCGCCGACGCAGCGCCGTAGGTCTGGCCGATGAAGCTCAGTCGTTCCCAGCGGGCGGTGGACCCCCCGAAGGCTTGCAGGGCCCACGGTGATGCACCGATCAGACTGAGGACCACAAGGGCGAGGAGACTGAGGCTGAGCGTTCCCAGCCTTGTGCGACCCGTGCGAACGGAAGCCATCTAGGAACGATAGATCAAACCGCAGGCGCAGGCAGGGGAGCCACTTCCCGCTCGAAGAAGTCGAGCAGAAACTCGCCCTTTTGGAAGAGGCGGGAGATCTCGGCCGCGGCCGTGCTGATCACGTAGTCCCCACTGAGGCGCTTGGCGCCGGCGGGCGTCCAATCGGGCAGGTAGCGAACCTCATAGAGGACTCGTCTCCCGATGACCACGATCTCGGGCAACTGCCGGCGAGTTTCGAGTGATGCGAGATCAGCGGCCGGGAGCACGCTCAGTTCGAAGCCTTCCTCCGCGAGCATCCGCAGTGCGTACAACTCCCATTGGAGGTACGGGGTCAACGGATATTCGACCACTCGGACACGCTTGATCTGCAATCCCTGCCGTTTGTTGTGGCGAGCCTCCGCGCGCACGGCTTCGCGATCCTGCTCCAGGAGGTCCAGGGATCGTTGCCAGTCACCGGAAAGGAACGCCTCCCAGCTGGGGTCGTCCACTTCCCGGAAGGTCTGGGAGCGCTCGAGCTTCCAGATCACACCTCGCAGACCTTCGACCTGGCGGGCGAAGTCGCTGTGGTAGGCGGCGTGGTCCAGCTCATCCCCGGAGAGCCGGTGGATCTCGTCAAGCATCGCGGATGTCCGGTTTGGCGGCGGCCAGCAGGCGACCGGAGATGATCACAAGGCGCTCATCGGAGCCGATGCGGACGCCGGGCGGAAGCCGGTCACTGTAGGCACCGGTAGCGTCCCGGCCGATCACGGCGATGTCGCCGTTGTCCAACTCCCAGATCTCCGGGCAGTCCTGCGTAGTGCGGCTGTCACCCACCTCGGCGGCCGTCTTCCCCAGCCTCCGATGGAACCCCGCACCATGGTCGGCTTCCCAAGGCCTGGCCATGCTGTAACTCGCTTCCGGTCGCTGGTGTTAGTAGAAAGTTTCTCTCGGCAGCGCTGAACCGACAAGGCCTGTCCAAAACGTTCTTTCGACGGTGAGTTGTACACAAAGGGGACGTGAACGCCCGAAATGTTCGCGTCGGAGACGACGGCCGCCCCTCTTCGCTGGTAGACGG
>NZ_JBIQHY010000226.1:0-2960 GCF_044508335.1 Actinomadura sp. | reverse complement strand
CGGCGAGACCGCCGAGGGCGAGCGCTTCGGCCGGGAGGGGCTGGAGCTGGCCCGCCGCGTCGCCGAGCGGGCGCGCCGCGCGGGCCTGGCCGGGCCGTCCGGCGGGCCGCTGACCGCGCGGAGTCGGAGGTGATCCGGCTGCTGGCGCGGGGCCGCTCCAACCGGGAGATCGCCGAGGAGCTGGTCATCTCCCCCAAGACCGCCAGCGTGCACGTCTCCCACATCCTCGCCAAGCTCGGCGTCTCCTCCCGCGGCGAGGCGGTCGCGGCCGCCCGCGACCGCGGCCTCGCCTAGGGGCCTCCCAGAAGACCCGCCCGGGAGATAAGCCGCCGGCTTATGGCTCGCGGCCCCTCCTTACGGCGACGGTCGGAGGCATGGAAGCCGCCGTGCACACCTCCGGGCTGCGCCGCGTCTACGAGCGCGGCCGCCGGGATCCCGTCGTCGCCCTGGACGGCCTGACCCTGTCCGTCGGGCAGAACGAGATCCACGGGCTGCTCGGCCCGAACGGGGCGGGCAAGACCACCCTCATCAAGATCCTTTCCACCGTGCTGCTGCCGTCGGGCGGGTCGGCGCGGATCCTCGGCCACGACGTCGTGGACCGCACACGCGCCGTCCGGTCGCTGGTCGGGCTGGTCCTCGGCGGCGACCGGGGCCTCTACGACCGGCTGTCCGCCCGCCGGAACCTGCTGTTCTGGGGCGCGCTGTACAAGCTCGACGCCCGCACGACCCGCCGCCGCGCCGGCGCGCTGCTGGAACGGGTCGGCCTCGCCGACCGCGCGGACGACCGCGTGGAGCGGTTCTCGCGCGGCATGCGGCAGCGGCTGCACCTGGCGCGCGGCCTGCTGCACGAGCCGCGGGTGCTGTTCCTGGACGAGCCGACGTCCGGGCTCGACCCGGTCGCGGCGGGGGCGTTCCGGCGGCTGGTCCTCGACCTGCGCGCGGAGGGCCGCACGTTCCTGCTCGCCACGCACGACATGGACGAGGCCACGGCGCTGTGCGACCGGGTGACGCTCATCGACCGCGGCCGGATGCTGCTGAGCGCCGACACCGCCCGGGTCGGGAGGTTCCTCGGCGAGCGGGAGTGCGTCGACTTCACCCACCCCGACCCGTCCGTCGCCGGCGCCCTGGCCGTGCTGCCGGACGTGCTCGACGTCGAGCGGCGGGACGGGGCCGCCTGGCGCGCCCACACGGCCGACCGGGACGGCACCCGCCGCGTCCTCGCCTGGCTGCTGGACCGCGACGTCCTCACCGCCCGGCGCGGCGAGCCGACGCTCGAAGAGGTCTACCTCCGCACGGTCGGCGACCGCGGGATGCGGGTATGAGCGCGCCCCGCGCGATGTGGCGCGCGATGTGGCGGGCGGTGCTGCTGCAGGCGGCGCTGTCGCGGCGCGAACCGGAGCACGCGCTCATCCTGCTCATCGCGCCCATGCAGACCACGACGATGCTGGCGCTCACCGTGACGGCGGACCGCCCGGACGTCGTCGCGAACGCCGTGCTGGCGCCGGGCCTGATCGGGCTCTGGGTCGCCGCGCTCGACTACGCCGGGCGCATCGTCCCCGAGGACCGCTGGGCCGGCCGGTTCTCCCCCATGATCGCGGCGCCCGTGCCGCTCGGCCCGGTGGTGGCCGGGCGGGTCGCGATGGTCGTGCTGGTGGGCGCCGCGGCGTTCGCGGAGTCGTGGCTGGTGGCGGCGGTCGGTTTCGGCCGGGTCGTGGCGGTCGCCGACCCCGCGCTGTTCGCGCTCGCGGTCGCGGTCACCTGCCTGGCGACGATCGGGACGGCGACGCTCCTGTCGGCGGTGCTCGTGGTGTCGCGGGCGCGGGACGTCCTGCAGAACTCCCTGGGCTACCCGTTCTACATCCTCGGCGGGATCCTCGTCCCGGTCGCGGCGCTGCCCGGCTGGCTGCACCCGTTCAGCCGGGTGGTGTTCCTGTCGTGGAGCGCGGAGCTGCTGCGCGGCGCCGTGCGCGGCGATGCGGACGGCCGGCCCTGGTCGGTCGCGGCCGTCCTCGGGCTGGGCGCGGCGGCCATGGCGGCGGGGCTGTGGCTGACGCGCCGCTACGTCGACCGGGCCCGCGGGCGGGGGACGGTGGAGTTCGCATGAGGCACGTGCTCCGGATCGTCCGGGAGGCGCTGATCCTGGGGTTCGCCGAGATGAGCGCCGTCTACACCTGGCGGACATGGACGTTCGGGTGGCTGATGCGGCTGCTCTGCCAGGCAACGTTCTACGCGCTGCTGGGCCGCTACGTCGGCGACGAGGCCACGATGAGGTACGTGCTGGTCGGCAACATCGTGGTGCTGGCCTGCATGGAGTCCACCATCGTGGTGATCTCGCTGGCCGGTGAGCGGCGCATGGGGACGCTGCCGCTGCTGGCCATCGCGCCGTCCGGGCACCTGCCGGTGTACCTCGGGCGGGGGCTCCAGTGGACGGTGACGGGGCTGGCCAGCTCGTCGGTCGCCTGGCTCGTCCTGCCGCCGCTCCTCGGCGTCCCGCTGCCCTGGCCGCGCGCCGGCTGGGCCATTCCGGTCGTCCTGCTCGTCCTCGTCAGCAGCTACGGGTACGGGTGCGCGCTCGCGGGCATCGCGCTGCGGCTGCGCGGCGTCGAATGGCTGGTGCTGAACCTCGCCTACGGGATCGTGATGACGTTCGGCGGCGTGAACGTCCCCGTCGGGGTCTGGCCCGCGCCGCTCGAATACGCGGCGCACGCGCTGCCGGTCGTCCACGGGCTGGAGGCGGTGCGCGGAATCCTCGGCGGCGCGCCCGTCGGCCACGTCATGGGGCTGCTCGGCGCCGAGGCCCTGGTCGGCGCCTGCTGGTACGCGGTGGCCGCGCTGTCGATGGACCGGCTCGTGTCCGCCGGACGCCGCGACGGCGGCCTCGACTACGCGGGCTGACCGGCGGGCCGGATCGAGTAGGAGGGCCGGGTCGCCCGGCCCTCCTCTCACACCACCGGACATGC
>NZ_JBIQHY010000116.1:18648-21962 GCF_044508335.1 Actinomadura sp. | reverse complement strand
ACTCGATTTCCTCCCTCGTGTCGCGCAGCCTGGTGCGGCCGGGGGAGGGGCCGGCGCCACCGCCGGCGGCGGGCCCGGCGCGGCCTGCGCCGGATCGGGCACCGGCGCGACCGGCTGGTCGCCGCCCGCCGAGGCGCGCTCGGCGGCCATGTGGGCGCGGGCGGCCTTGATGATGTCCCACGCCGACAGCTCGTCGGTGGACGGCGGGCTGTGCATCGCCGGGGACGTCAGCTCCGCCGCGACCGCCTGCGGCACCGCGAACCCCGTCGCCGGCGGCGCGACCTGCGCGAGCCGGCACCAGGTCAGCCCGAGGGTGTAGGTGGTGGCCAGCAGGGCCCCCAGCGCCTCGGCGTCGTCGCTGCGCAGCGCGTCCGGCAGGCGCCCGTCGCGGGGCCACAGCTCGCGCAGCGGGTTCGCCGGGTCCGACAGGACGGCCTGCAGGGTGCGGGCGCTGTCGGGGTCCAGCCACCGCTGCAGCGCCGGCAGCGCGCCCGGCGCGGCCTGCAGGTCGGCGGCCAGCACCGCGATCCCGGCGCGGCGGACCTCGTCGTGGCCGCGGCCGGGCGCCGCGGGGCGGGGGCCGGTCAGCCCGGCGACGATCTGCTGCAGGTCGTACAGGGCCAGCCGCAGGTACTCGCCGGGCGCGGTGTCGCGGACCATCGGGATGGCGTACTCGGCGGGGCAGCGGCGCCGCCACTCCTGCAGCACGGCGCCGGGCCCGTACCGGACGGTCGCCATGTCCTGGTTGACCGTCCGCAGCGACGCGGCCGTGATCGCGGCGAGCGCGTCGGCGCCGGGCCGGAAGCGGGGGTCGGCCTGCAGCCCGGCGGCGACCTCGTACATGACGCGGGCGATGTGGGCGGCGCCGCCGCCGTCGCCGGCGCCGAGCCGGTGGATGTAGTAGCCGGCCAGGGTGGCGAAGTCGGGCGGCATCATCCAGTGCAGCCGGTCCGCCGAGGTCGTCAGGAACGGGATGAACGACTCGATCAGCGGGTTCTCGGTCAGCGCGACCGGCGACCCGGCGCACCACAGCAGCGCGCCCCACGCGGCGGCGACGGTGCTGGGCGTGCCCGGCTGGAACATGGGGTCGCGCTGGGCGAACTGCTGCGGGTCGACGGCCAGCGCGGTGGTGAGGGCCTGGGAGATGCGCGCCACGACGGCGGTGTCGGGGACCGGGCCGAGGAACCCCAGCGGCGCGACCCGCCCGGCCGCCAGGTCGGGGCCGGTGGGGAACAGCTGCGGCGGGACGGGCGGGGTGCCGGCGCCGCGCGGCGCCGGCACGGCGACGCGGCGGTCCTCGAAGTCGGCGGGGGGCGGGCAGGGGTGCCAGGCGCCGTCCAGGCCGCACCGGTACCAGCGGCCCCACGCCCCGTACAGCCACCATTCGCCGGCGCCCCACAGCATCCGCGCGGCGACCTGGGCCGCGCGGTCGGCGGGCTGGGCGGTCCGCCACCACGGCGAGGCCACCAGTTCCCGCACGTTGCCTTCGACGGAGGCGAACAGGTCGCCGCTCGGGCCGCCTCCGGTTCCGCCGGGCCCCGCCCCGGCCGCCTGCCAGCTCATCCGGCGAATAGTAGTCGCCCGGGGCGGTCCGTCCGGCATCGCCGCAGTCACGGCCCGGTATCCGCCCCTCGGCGTGTAAGGACTGTTATGGCAGGATGCTCATTAGCTCGCCGCGGGGGCGGGCGGACCGCGCGGCGAGCTGGAGGTGGCGATGGACGGTGCCGCACGCACCCGGGCGGCCGGCGTCGGCCTGGTGCTGCTGTCGTCGGTGTGCTTCGGGTCGTCCGGCCCATTCGGCAAGGCGCTGATCGAGGCGGGGCTCGGCCCGCTGCAGGCGGTGTGGCTGCGGATCGCGGTCGCCGCGCTGGTGCTGGTGCCCGTCGCCGCGGCCGTGCGGGGACGGGCGGCGCCGGCCGGGCTGCGCGCCCACGCCCGGCCGCTGATCTGGTACGGGCTGACGGGCGTCGCGGGCTGCCAGGCGTGCTACTTCGTCGCGGCGTCGCGGCTGCCGGTGGGGGTGGCGATCCTGCTGGAGTTCAGCGGGCCCGTCATCGTGCTGGCGTGGCTGCGGCTGGTGCGCCGCGTCCCGGTGCACCGCACCGCCGCCGCCGGCGTCGCGACCGCCATGGCCGGGCTGGCGCTGGTCGTGCAGGTGTGGACGGGCCTGTCGCTGGACCCGGTCGGCCTCGCCGCGGGCCTGGGCGCCGCCGCCTGCCAGGCGAGCTACTTCCTGATCATCGACCGGCTCGCCGGGCGGGTCGACCCGCTGGTCATCACCACCGCCGGCAGCGTCGTCGGCGCCGCCGTGCTCACCGTCCCGGCCGCCCCGTGGGCGCTGGCGTGGGACGTGCTGCCCGCGCAGGTCCCCTTCGCCGGGCACACCGCCCCCGGCTGGGCGCTGGCCGCCTGGATCGGGATCGTCAGCACCGTCGCGGCCTACCTCGCCGGCGTCGCGGGCCTGCAGCGGCTGCCCGCGCAGGTCGGCGGCGCGATCTGCTACACCGAGGCCGTCGCCGCCGCCCTCATCGCCTGGGCCGTGCTCGGCGAGCGCCTCGCCCCGGCGCAGATGGCAGGCGGCGCGATCGTCCTGGCCGGCGCCTACATCGCCCAGCGCGCCGCCGGCCGCGCCGCCGCCGGACCGGGAGGCGGCGGCGCGGCCCCGCCGGGCGGTCAGGTGTCGCCGGCGCGGAAGCGGCGGGCGCCCAAGGTCACCGACACCGCCGGCAGCACCACCGTGACCAGCGCGCCCTCGGCCGGCGCCGCGGCCGCGTAGTCGCCCAGGAACGCCGCCCGCGCCGCGTCCACCACGTACCGGAACGGGGTGAGCCGCGACAGCACGTCCAGCCGGCGCGGCGCCAGGCCCATCGGCAGCAGGATCCCCGACAGCAGCATCAGCGGCAGCGTCACCGCCGACAGCAGCGGCGCGAACGCGTCCTCGGCGCGGGTCCGCATCGCCAGGACGTAGGACAGCGACGCGACGCCGACCGCGAGCGCCGCCACCAGCAGCAGCCCGACCGCGATGCCGCCCACCGGGGCGCGCAGCCCCAGCGCCAGCCCGGCCGCCACCAGCAGCACCCCCTGGAACGCCACGACGACCGCCATGATCTTCGCGGTGCAGACCCGGCTCGTCGAGCAGATCGCCGACCGCAAGAGCGCCGGGGAGACCCTGGAGGAGATGCGCGAGGACGTCTACGCCGCCGCCCGCCGCGCCTTCGACCTGCTCGAACACGGCCTCGGCGGCTACGCCGCCGCCCCGCCCGGACCCGCCGCCCCGAACGACGATGCGGCGGGCGGTGCGGCGGGCGGTGCGG
>NZ_JBIQHY010000116.1:15410-18548 GCF_044508335.1 Actinomadura sp. | reverse complement strand
TGCGGCGGGCGGTGCGGCGGGCGGTGCGGAACTCGAGCGCGGCGGCGGCTGAGCCCCGGACGGCCCCCGGCGGTCCGGGCACGGGGGCGCGTTCGCATCGCGGGGCGGACCGCTACGCGCTCGGTGCGGGCGCGGGGGCGCCGGGGCCGGTGTCCGCGGCGAGCAGGTGCGGCTCCAGCAGCGCGCGGACCTGCGCCGGCATCTCGCGCTTGGCCTTGGTCGCCGGGTCGATGAACACGTGCCGCACCTCACCGTCGGCGATGAGCCGCTCGCCCACCCGGAACACCGGGCGCACGATCATGCTCGTCGTGCCCAGGTGCGCCAGCGGCATCGACACCTCCAGCAGCTCGTCGAACCGCGCGCCCTCCCGGAATCGGATCCGCGCCTCGGCGACCACCAGGTCGTAGCCGTCGTCCACCATCTCGCCGTACTCGCCGATCAGCGCCCGCCACATCTCCGTCAGCGCCACGTCGTAGAGGAACAGGTAGTGGCCGTTGAACACCACGCCCTGCTGATCGCACTCGCTGTACCGCACCCGAAGCCGATGCGTGAACACATCACCCATACCGGGCATCCTGCCGCATCCCCCGACACCCGCCTGCCATAAGAACTGCTTCTGGTGGGGAGAACATCTATCTCTTGGACTTCTCCATCCGCGGTGCGCAGGATGGGAAGTGAGACCGAGAGAGGGAGGACACCATGAGCGGACACCGGGAATACGAGAAGGCCATGCGGCCCGAGGACATCACGCGGCTGTTCGTCGAGCGCTCCAACGCCGGCGACGCGGCCGGCGTCGCCGCCCTCTACGAGCCCGACGCGGTCCTGGCCTACCCGCCGGGCTCGCAGACCGTCGGGCGCGACGCCATCCGCGCGCTGTGGGAGAAGGTGCTGGCCGCCCGCCCCCGCTTCGAGCCGGAGGAGCCGCTGCCCACGCTGATCAGCGGCGACCTGGCGCTCACCTCCACCCCGCCCAGGGACGGGGCGGGTGCCCGCGCCCAGGTCGTCCGACGCCAGCCCGACGGCAGCTGGCTGCGCGTCCTGGACCAGCCCGAGTTCGTCCCGCCGGCCGGCGGCGGCCCCGCCTGAGCGGCGCCCCCCCGCCGGCCCCGAGCCGGGCGAGCACAGCCGGACGGGCACGGCGAGCACAGGTCAGGGGAGCGCAGGTCAGGGGAGCGCGGCGATCTTGCGTTCCAGCACCGTCCGCTCCCGCTCGTTGCGGCACAGGCCCGCCGCCCGCTCCAGCTCCGCGCGCGCCTCGGCGGGGCGCCCCAGGCGGGTGAGCAGCTCCCCGCGGACGGTCGGCAGCAGGTGCGAGCCCGCCAGCGCCCCCGCCGCCGCCAGCGCGTCCACGACCGGCAGCGCCGCCGCCGGGCCCCGCGCCATCGACACCGCCACCGCCCGGTTCAGGTCCACCACCGGGGACGGCGCCAGCCGGCCCAGCGCCTCGTACAGCACCACGATGCGGTCCCAGTCGGTCTCGGCGGCCGACGGGGCGACGGCGTGGCACTCGGCGATCGCCGCCTGCAGCCCATAGGCGCCCAGGCCCCGGCCCGCCTTCTCCGCGCGGGCCAGCGCGGCGCGGCCCCGCCCGATCGCCGACCGGTCCCACCGGGTGCGGTCCTGGTCCTCCAGCAGCACCGGCTCCCCGTCGGGGCCGGTGCGGGCCGGGAACCGCGCCGCGGTCAGCTCCAGCAGCGCCAGCAGCCCGTGCGCCTCCGGCTCGTCCGGCACCAGCCGCGACAGCACCCGCGCCAGCCGCTGCGCCTCGCCCGCCAGGTCCCGCCGGATCAGCACGTCGCCGGAACTGGCCGACGACCCCTCGGTGAAGATCAGGTAGATCACGCTGAGCACCGACCCGAGCCGTTCCGCCCGCTCGGCGGCCGGCGGCGCCTCGAACGGCACCCGCGCCGCGCCCAGCGTCTTCTTCGCCCGGGTGATGCGCGCCTGCACCGTGGCGGTCGGGACCAGGAACGCGCTGGCGATCTCGTCGCTGGTCAGGCCGCCGACCACGCGCAGCGTCAGCGCCACCCGCGCCTCCCGCGCCAGCACCGGATGGCAGGAGATGAACATCAGCGCCAGCACGTCGTCGTCGATGCGGTCGGGGTCCCACAGCACGTCCCCGTCCCCGGCGGCGGCCGGGACGGCCCCCGGCGCAGCGCCGCCCTCGCCCAGCCCGCGGGCCAGGGCGGCGTACCGCTCGTCGCGGGCCGACCGGCGGCGGAACGCGTCGATCGCGCGCCGCCGCCCCACCGTCAGCAGCCACCCCGCCGGGTTGCGGGGCACCCCGTCGCGCGGCCACGTCACCAGCGCCTCCGCCAGCGCCTCCTGCGCGAGGTCCTCGGCCAGCGCGAAGTCGCCGGTGTAGCGGGCGAGGCCGCCGACGATCCGCGCCGACTCGATCCGCCACACGGCGGCGACGGTCTCACGCGCGCTCCGGCCGGCCATCCGCCGCTCCCGTCACAGCTGCCCGGTGGCCTCGCGCCACGCCCGCTCCTTCTGGATCCACTCGTTGTCCTGCGGGAACTCGTCGATCGTGGTGACCCGCCGGATCTCGGTCTTGAACCCCGGGCCGGTGATCGGGGCCCGCTTGGCCCACTCGACCGCCTCCTGCTTGGACGCCACGCCGAGGATGTAGAAGCCGCCGAACAGCTCCTTGGTCTCACCGTAGGGGCCGTCGGTGACCACCGGGGGCTCGGCGGAGTGGTCGACGACCACGCCCTCGGAGGCGTCGTCCAGGCCCTCGGCGGCCAGCAGCACCCCGGCCTGGATCATCTCCTGGTTGAAGCGGCCCACCTTCTCGATCATCTCGGTGAAGTCGGCGCCGGCCATCCCCGCGTAGGCCTCGTCGGTCGCGCGCCAGATCAGCATGTACTTCATCGTCGTCCTCCCTCGTCCCGGGCTCCCCTTCCGGAGCCTCGCACCCCTAGGTCGAACGAGCGCGCCCCGGATCAACACGCGCGCCGAAAATTCTGCCGGAGATCTTTTCGCGCGGCTGAAACCTCGGCAAAGGCTCCACCCCGGGGCGGGCGGGATGACCGGAATGGGGGATGCGGGGCCGTTACCGTGCGGGAATGCCGCAGACGCCCGGCGACGCACCCGGGGACGCACCCGGCGGCTCGTCCGGCGAGGCGCCCGGCG
>NZ_JBIQHY010000116.1:12080-15310 GCF_044508335.1 Actinomadura sp. | reverse complement strand
CGTCCGCCCGCGCGCCCGGCGGCGTCCCGCCCGGCGCCTTCACCGCACCGGCCGACCCGGCCGCGCGGCCCGGCGGGCCGCACCGGATGCCGCCCTGGCTGCCCAAGGCGTTCGCGCTGGCCGGCGCGGTCGTGCTGGCGTTCCTGGCCGGGCTGTGGCTGCTGCAGCGGCTGCGGGAACTGCTGCTGCTCCTGGTCACCTCGCTGTTCCTGGCGTTCGCGATCGAACCCGCGGTGAACTGGCTGGCCCGGCACCGGTGGCGGCGCGGCCCCGCCACCGCGCTGATGTTCGCGGCCGTCGGGCTGCTGCTCGCCGGGTTCCTCGGCGGCATCGGGTCGCTGCTGGCCGGCCAGGCCGCCAACCTCATCGACGGGTTCCCCGGCTACGTCCGCGAGCTCATCGGCTGGGTCAACGAAACGTTCGGGACGAACCTGTCGCAGGACACCCTGTTCGAGCGGCTCCCCACCGTCACCGGCGCGCTGTCGCGGCACCTGGCCGACCTGGCCCAGAACGTGTGGGGCATCGGCGCCACCGCGTTCGGCGTCGTCTTCAAGGCCCTCGGGGTGCTGCTGTTCACCTTCTACCTGTCGGCCGAAGGGCCCCAGTTCCGCCGCACCGTCTGCTCGCTGCTCCCGCCGCGCCGCCAGCACGAGGTCCTGCGCGCCTGGGAGATCGCCGTCGACAAGACCGGCGGCTACATCTACTCGCGCGGCCTGCTCGCCCTCATCTCCGGCATCGCCCACTTCGCCGCGATGGCGGCCCTCGGCGTCCCCTACGCCGCGACGCTCGCGCTGTGGGTCGGGGTGGTGTCGCAGTTCATCCCCGCCATCGGCACCTACCTGGCGGGCGCCGTCCCGGTGCTGATCGCGCTGGCGGTGTCCCCGGCGACCGCGCTGTGGATACTGCTGTTCATCCTCGCCTACCAGCAGCTGGAGAACTACCTGCTGCAGCCCCGCATCACCGCCCGCACCCTGGACATGCACCCCGCCGTCGCGTTCGGGCTCATCCTCGCCGGCGCCGCCGTCGCCGGGCCCCTCGGCGTGCTGCTCGCCGTCCCGTTCGGCGCCAGCCTGCAGGCGTTCGCCACCGCCTACGTCCGCCGCTACGACGTGGAGGACCACCCCCTCACCGCGCCCGACCCGCCCGGCGCCCACTGGTGGCGCTGGCTGCGCCGCAACTGACCCGCCCTGACCTGCGAGCAGCCGCTGGCCGCGTACGCCCGGCCGCGCGCGGCCGGCGGGCATGTCGAGGATTGCCGTGGACGGCGGCCGCGGCCGGGTTACCGTGCCCAAAAGCATGATCACCCGGGTAGTCCCGGGGCCGGAGGGAGCCGACATGTACCGTCCCCGCACGCGCCGCCGGTGGCTCGCCGGCCTCACCGCCGGGGCCCTCTCCGCCGCCGCACTGGCCGCGCCCGCCGCGCACGCCGCCCCCGCGCGCGGCGGCGCCCCCGGGCACGGGCACGGCAAGAACCCCGCGCTGCTGCGGATCCTGCGGTCGATGACGCTGGAGGAGAAGGCCGCCCAGCTGTTCGTCCTGCAGATCCACGGCACCGGCGCCGACACCTCCGACCCCGCCGACGTCGCCGCCAACCGGAAGCTGTACGGGGTCGACAACGCCGCCCAGGTCATCGCCCGCTACCACCCCGGCGGATTCATCTACTACGGCGAGAACGTCCAGGACCCGCGGCAGGTCGCCGCGTTCTCCAACGGCATCCAGCGCGCCGCCATGGCCCAGCCGCACCGCATCCCCGCCACCATCGCCACCGACCAGGAGGGCGGCATCGTCGCCCGCATCCAGCCGCCCGCCACCCAGTCTCCCGGCGCCATGGCGCTGGCCGCCGGGCGCCGCACCGGCGACGCCCGCGCCCTGGCCCGCATCACCGGACGCGAACTGCGCGCCATCGGCATCAACCAGGACTACGCGCCCGACGCCGACGTCAACGTCAACCCCGCCAACCCCGTCATCGGCGTCCGCTCCTTCGGCTCCGACCCCGGCCTGGTCGCGTCCATGGTCACCGCGCAGGTCGGCGGCTACACCTCCGGCGGAGTGACCGCCACCGTCAAGCACTTCCCCGGGCACGGCGACACCACCACCGACAGCCACACCGGCGTCCCCCACATCGACCACACCCGCGCCGAATGGGAACGCCTCGACCTGCCGCCGTTCCGCGCCGCGATCGCCCACGGCGCCGAGGCCGTCATGACCGCGCACATCGTCGTGCCGTCCCTGGACCCCTCCGGCGACCCCGCCACCCTGTCGCGGCCCATCCTCACCGGCATCCTGCGCGACCAGCTGCACTACCGCGGCGTCGTCGTCACCGACGCCCTCGACATGCAGGGCGTCCGCGACAAGTACGGCGACGAGAACATCCCCGTCCTCGCCCTCAAGGCCGGCGCCGACGTCCTGCTCAAACCGCCCGTCGACGACGACGGCAACGGCGTGTTCCCCCGCCAGCTCGCCGCCGTCGTCAACGCCGTCCACACCGGCGAGCTGACCGAGCGGCGCATCGACGAATCGGTGTACCGGATCCTGGAGCTCAAGCACCGGCGCGGCCTGTTCCGCGACCCCTACGCCGACGAGTCCCGCGTCGGACGGACCGTCGGGACGCCCGCGCACCTGGCCGCCGCGCAGCGCGCCGCCGACCGCACCACCACCCTGGTCCGCAACGACGCCGGCGTCCTGCCGCTGCGGCCCGGCGCCCGCGACGTCCTGGTCACCGGATGGGGCGTGTCCACCACCGCGGCCATCGGCACCGAGATCGCCCGGCGCGGCGCCACCACCACGATCCGGCAGACCGGCATCAACCCCGGCCAGGACGGCATCGACGCGGCCGTCGCCGCCGCACGCGACCAGGACCTCGTCGTCGCCGTCACCAACCGCGCCTGGGACATCAAGGACGAACCCGGCCACAACGGGCCCGGTCAGATGAACCTCGTCAAGGCGCTCATCGCCACCGGCACACCCGTCGTCGTCATCGCCGTCCGCGACCCCTACGACATCGCCTGGTTCCCCGAGGCCGCCACCTACCTGGCCACCTACTCCTACACCGCCGAGGCGCTGCGGTCGGCCGCCAAGGTCCTGTTCGGCGAACTGGACCCGCGCGGACGGCTGCCCGTCGCCATCCCCGCCCGCGACGACCCCGGCGCCGTCCTCTACCCGTTCGGCCACGGCCTGAGCTACCGCGACTGACCCCGCCCCACATACCCCGCCCCGCGGGCCATGCGCGG
>NZ_JBIQHY010000116.1:10507-11980 GCF_044508335.1 Actinomadura sp. | reverse complement strand
TGAGCTACCGCGACTGACCCCGCCCCACATACCCCGCCCCGCGGGCCATGCGCGGGGGTCCCGCGCGGCGGCCATGCGCGGCGACCATGCACTGACCGGGCCGCGCCGACCGGGCCGCGCCGACCGGGGTGTGCCTGCTGAACCGGGACCGGAACCGGGCCGGGTTCGGTACCGCCCGCGCCCTCAGACGCGCGGGGTCACGCCTTGTTCGCGCCGATCGACTTCATCAGCGTCGGCCAGATCGACTTCGACTCCCGCACCCACGCGGGCCAGTTGTGCCGGCCGTCGCCGTAGATGTGCGCCGTGTAGGGGATCTTCAGCTCGTCCAGCCGCTTCTTGAAGTCCTTGTTGTTCGCGCCCACCGCTATCTCGCTGAGCAGGCCGATGTCCCACGGCGCCACGTCCGGGTCGCCGGGGCCCGGCCGGCCCGTCGTCCCGGCGGAGAAGAAGATCCCGGTGCCGCGCAGCTTGGGCGCCAGCGTGTACGGGTCGTGCGCCTTCCAGTTGGCGTCGTCGGCCCACGGGATGCCCCAGATCGCGAACGGGTCCTGCCCGTTGCCGGCGTTGGTGAACATCAGCATCGCCGGCATCCCGATCGACCGCATCGACAGGATCCCGCTCAGCGACGCCGCGTACTTGAACAGCCCCGGGTGCCTGGCCGCATACGACATGGCCCCGGCGCCGCCGGAGGAGTTCCCGATCGCCGCGCGCAGCGCGCCCGCGTGGTAGTTGCGCTCCATCAGCTGGCGCACCTCGGCGGTGTGGAACGTCTCCCACTTGGGCGTCCCGCCCTTGCCGTAGTTGTACCAGTCGGTGTAGGAGCCGTTGTCGCCCTCCGGCATGACGACGATGACGTTGTACTGCGCCGCCCACGCCTCGATGTCGGTGTTCCGCGTCCAGGAGGTGTAGTTGTCCTGCCCGCCGTGGAAGGCGTACAGGATCGGCCACGTCGCCGTGGAGTTGCGCGTCCAGTTCTTCGGCAGCAGGATCCGCGCCTTCACCGACTTGCCGAGCGCGGGCGAGGCGATGGTGATGTCGACCTCGCGGGTGCCGACCTTGCTCTCCGCGGTGATGCGCGCCCCGTCGTCGGCCTTGACCGGACCTGCCAGCGCCTGCGCGGAACCCGTGCCCGTCGCGCCGATCCCGGCGACCAGGGCGGCGCCGACGGCGGCGGACACCAGCGGGCGCCGCCGGCGGAGTGCGTGGGACCGACGGCGGACGGAGGGTGTCATGTGCTCACCTCGCGGATCAGGCCCGACCCCCGTGGCCGCGCGACTCCGGGAGAGTGTCCCGGTCCAAGCCGCAATGATCTACATGGGCGTGTTATAAGAATTGCGCCCGCCGCTGTGGAGAAGTGAGTCATTCCCCACGCCCGGCGCCGGCGCCGGCGGCCGGGTCGGCGCCGGTGCCGGCGGCGGCCTCGTCCGCCCGCTCGGCCTGCCCCGCCGGGGTGAGCGCGTGCACCTCGTGGCC
>NZ_JBIQHY010000116.1:8341-10407 GCF_044508335.1 Actinomadura sp. | reverse complement strand
CCTCGTCCGCCCGCTCGGCCTGCCCCGCCGGGGTGAGCGCGTGCACCTCGTGGCCCTCGGCGCGCAGGACGGCCGCCACCTCGTCCCACGCCCACGCGCCGAGCCAGTACCCCGGCACCAGCACGAACGTCCCCCTACCGGCGGCGCCGCCCTCCGCGCCGGCCACCGCATCGGCCTTGGTGCCGGTGTTCACGTCAGCGTCCATGTCGATCGTTCTCCCTGGTCTCTCGGCGGGTACGACCGCACGCTACGGTGAATACCGGACGAGATCCGCCCGGATTAGGTGAGTGACCCGTGCCACAGCCGTCCCATCCGACGACCCGCGTCCTGGCGATGCTGGAGCTGCTGCAGGCCCACCACCGCATCGGCGGCGCCGAACTGGCCCGCCGCCTGGGCGTCGACGAGCGCACGGTCCGCCGCTACGCCGCCCGGCTGGACGACCTCGGCGTCCCCGTCGTCGCCGACCGCGGCCGGTACGGCGGCTACCGCCTCATGCCCGGCTACAAGCTGCCGCCGCTGATGCTCACCGACGAGGAGGCCGCCGCCGTCGTGCTCGGCCTGCTGGCCGGGCGCCGGATGGGACTGGCCGGCCAGGCCGCCGAGAGCGCCCTGGCCAAGGTCGAGCGCGTGCTGCCCGCCGCGCTGCGCGACCGCGTCCAGGCGCTGCGCGACACGCTGGGGTTCACCGGCCCCGACCGCGCGGCCGCCGCGCCCGACACCGGCGCCGTGCTCACCCTGGCCGCCGCGGCCCGCGGACGGCGCCGCGTCCGCCTGCGGTACCGGTCGTGGCGCGGCGAGGACACCGAACGGGACCTGGACCCCTACGGGCTGGTGCTGCACTCCGGCCGCTGGTACGTCACCGGCCGCGACCACCGCAGCGGCCAGGCCCGCACGTTCCGCGTCGACCGGATCGCCTCCGCCGAGCCGGGCGCCGAGACGTTCGAGGTCCCCGGCGACGCCGACCCCGTCCGGCAGGTCACCGCGTCGCTGGCGCGCGTCCCCTACGCCCACGAGGTCGAGGTCGTGCTGGACGCCGGCCTCGCCGACGCCCGCCGCCGGATCCCCGAGTCGGTCGCCCTGCTCGCCGAGGACCCCGGCGGGGGAGTGGTGATGACCATGCGCGCCGAGCGGCTGGACGGGGCCGCGCGGATGCTGGCCGGGCTCGGGTTCCCCTTCACCGTCCGCCGCCCCGCCGAACTGCGCGGCCACATCCGCGACCTGGCCAGGGCCCTGGAAGAGCAGGCCGCGCGGTGAGCCGCTTGCAGGGCCGCGCCGGCCGGGGGCGGCGGGTCAGGCGCCGGTGCGCTCGTCCCACTCGTGGCGCAGCATCGCGTAGATGACCTCGTCGCACCACTCGCCCTTGACCTTCTCGTTCTGCACCAGGTGCGCCTCGCGGCGCATCCCCAGCCGCTCCAGCACCCGCGCCGACGCGGCGTTGCGGCCGTCCAGGCGCCCGCACACGCGGTGCAGGTCCAGGCCCTCGAACCCCAGCCGCAGCACGACCTCGGCCGCCTCCGTCGCATACCCCTTGCCGTGGTAGGCGGGGTTGAAGATGTAGCCGATCTCGCCCTGCCTGTGCTCGCGGCTGCGCCACTGCAGGTTGACCTCGCCGATCAGCTCGCCGGTCTCGCGCCGCACCACCGCCAGGACGAGCCAATCGCCCTCCTTCTCCACGGTGGAGGCGCCCATCTTCTGCTTCAGGAACGCCCGTGACTCCTCCAGGCTGCGGGGCTCCCAGTACAGGAACCGCGCCACCTCCGGCAGGGACTGGTAGGCGTACAGGCCCTCGAGGTCGTCCTCGCGGAACGGCCGCAGGGTGAGCCGCTCGGTCTCGATCGGGTAGGCGGGACGGAGCATGCAGTGATCCTATTCAGGGTGTTCGGCCCCGTGCGACCCGTGCTTCCCCGGTAACTCCGCCCGTCCGGCCGCCCTAGGGCCGCCCGGACGGCGGACGCCCCCGGGTCGCGCCCGGCTCCCCGGCGCCCGCCCCGTCCCGCGCGTCGCCGTGCGGGCCGCCGCGTCCGGCGTCGCGCTCGGCCCCGTGTCCGGCATCGGATCCGGCGTCG
>NZ_JBIQHY010000116.1:6170-8241 GCF_044508335.1 Actinomadura sp. | reverse complement strand
TCGGCGTCGTGTTCGGCTTCCTTCAGGCCGGCTTCGCGGCGGTCCTGCTCGTCGAAGCCGCGTGTGTCGCGGAACTCCACGTACGGCTCCTCGTCCTCGGGGGTGCCCCCGGCGATGGCGCGGCCCCGCTCCAGCTCGGCGTTCAGCTCCGCGCCCAGCAGGATCGCCAGGTTCGTGATCCACAGCCACACCAGGAAGATGATGATCGCCGCGAGGCTGCCGTAGGTCTTGTTGTAGGAGCCGAAGTTGGCGACGTAGGCGGCGAACAGCCCCGACGCCGCCAGCCACAGCGCGATCGCCAGCAGCCCGCCGGGCGCCAGTTTCCGGAATCCGCGCTTGGCGTTGGGCGCCGCCCAGTACAGCAGCATGAACAGGAACGCCACCACCAGCAGCAGCACCGGCCATTTGGCGATGCCCCAGATCGTCACCGCGGTGGAGCCGGCGCCGATCACGTCGCCGACCTTGCGGGCCAGCGGCCCGGTCACCACGACCGCGATCACCGACGCCGACAGCAGCACCAGGGTGGTGATGGTGACCCCGATCCGGATCGGGATCGTCTTCCAGATCGGGCGGCCCTCGGGGATGTCGTAGACGATGTTGGACGCCTGCATGAACCCGCCGACGTACCCCGACGCCGACCACACCGCGCCGAGCAGGCTCACGACGGCGATCGCGCCGGCGCCGCCGCCGCTGCCCTGCAGCTGCCGCACCGAGCCGACCAGCAGGTCGCGGACCGCGCCCGGCGCCATGTCGCCGATGTTGGCGATCAGGTCGTCGGTCGTCGACTGGCCCGCCAGCCCGACCAGCGACACCACCACCAGGATCGCGGGGAAGATCGACAGGATCGAGTAGTAGGTGAGCGCCGCCGCCCACGCGGTGAGGTTGTCGTGCTTGAACTCGCCGACGGTGCGTTTGAGGGCCCCCACCCAGGAGGTGGGCGGCGCGTCGGCGATGACGCCTGGGGTGGGCATGAGCGTCCTCTCAGCGGATCCGGGGGGGTTCGGCGGGTCAGCGGGTCCTGCGGGTCCTGGTGCGGCGCACCCGCACGGCGCGGCGCTGCCGGGCGCGGACGCGGAACCGCACGGGACCCACCCGCCTGGTGGACGCCCGGCGGCGGCGCATCCACAGCACCGCCACCGCCGCGGCTCCCGCCGAGGCGGCGACCACGCCGCCCCGCCGGGCCCTGGCGATGTTCTGCTCCGAGCCGGCGGCGCGCCACGCCGACGCCGCCGCGTCCCGCGCCCGGGTCCTGGCCTGTTCGGCCTTCTCCCGGGCCATCGCCTTCACGTCGGCCTTGGCGGCCAGCTGCTCGACCGTCTCGCCGAGCTCGTGGCGCGCCCGGTCGACCTCCTGGCGCAGCTCCTCGGTGCCGGCCTCGGCGCCGTGCCTGCTCTGCGCGGTCATCAGTGCGTCGCCCTCTCCTTGAGCTCGGCCACCGTCTGCCTGGCCTCGTCCATGGCCTTCTCCGGTTTGGCCGGCGTGGCGCGGCGGGTCTGCGACCTGCCCAGCAGGGCGAGCAGCGCGGCGACCAGCATCAGCGCGCCGCCGATGATCAGGGCGGCCGCCCACACCGGCAGCGCCACCGCGATCCCGGCGATCGCCGCGGCCAGCAGCGCCGCGACCCCGTACAGCGCGACCAGGGCGGCGCCGCCGAACATCCCGGCCCCGGTCCCGGCGTGCCGGCCCTTGTCCTTCAGCTCGGCGACGGCCAGCCGCAGCTCGGCGCGCATCAGCTCAGACACCTGCTGGGCGGCCTGCCGCACCAGCTCCCCGGTGCCGTGCTCCTCGCGTCCGGCGCGGAATTCGGGGGCGCGGGCCTGGTCCTGCCGGTGCGCGCCCAGGCTCTCGGCCGTGGTCTCGGCCGTGGTCTCGCCGTCATGCGTCGGCCGCACGATGCTCATAGCCTCCAGGCCTCCTCCGCCTTTTCGTCTCGAAGCCTGAAGGTGGCGTTCCCCCTTGTCGGAGGCTAAACGTGTGCGCTTCCCGACAAAGGGTGAACAGGGCGTGGCGCGGCGCGCGGCGGCGCAACCCCGCGGACCGAGCCCGGACGAGCCGCCCGGCCGGCCGCCCG
>NZ_JBIQHY010000116.1:0-6070 GCF_044508335.1 Actinomadura sp. | reverse complement strand
CCGGTCAGCCGCGTCCGACGTAGGACGGCATCGCGGTGGCCAGCACCGTCATCTGCTGGACGTTGGCCTCCAGCGGCAGGCCCGCCATGTACAGGACGGCGTCGACGACGTGGCGGACGTCCATCACCGGCTCGGGCTTGACCGTCCCGTCCGCCTGCAGGGTGCCGGCGCCGAACCCGCCGGTCATGTCGGTGGCGGCGTTGCCGACGTCGATCTGCCCGCACGCGATCCGGTAGGGGCGTCCCTCCAGCGACAGCGTCTTGGTCAGCCCGGTCACCGCGTGCTTGCTGGCGGCGTAGGCGACCGTGCGGGGGCGCGGGGTGTGCGCCGACAGGGACCCGTTGTTGATGATGCGGCCGCCCTGCGGGTCCTGGTCCTTCATCATGCGGAACGCCTGCTGCGCGCACAGGAACGCGCCGGTGAGGTTGGTGTCGACGACGGTGCGCCACTCCTCGTGGGAGTACTCCTCGACGGGCGCCGACGCCCCGAACACGCCGGCGTTGTTGACCAGCAGGTCCAGCCGCCCCCACCGGTCGCGGACCGCGTCGAACAGCGCCCGCACGGAGGCGGGGTCGGTGACGTCGGCGGGCACGGTCAGCGCCTCCCCGCCGCGCGCGGCCCGGGCGGTGTCTTCGAGGCGCCCGGCGCGGCGGCCGGTCAGCGCCACCCGCCAGCCGGCGTCCAGCAGCGCCGCCGCGACCGCGGCCCCGATGCCCGAACCGGCCCCGGTCACCAGCGCCACCCGTCCGTCCATGGACCAGCCTCCCTCCCGGCCGGGCTCCATTATCACCGCCCCGCCGCGGACGGCGGCCGGGACATGTCCGCGGCGTGCCCTGCGACGACCGGCCGGCGCGCAAACCCCCGCGGGACGGGCGCCGCCCACGCCTGGACCGGCCTGAGCGCCGGTGGCGGGGCCGGTCAGGCGGTGGACGCGGCTCCGGCGCCGCAGCCCCGCCGCGGCCGCCCGGCCGCGCCCGCAGGCGCCGGCCCGGGGGTCCTCAGCGGGCCGGGACGATGCGGGTCAGCGCGAGAGCGGCCAGCCACAGCGCGGCGCTGGTCCAGGCCAGGACGTGCAGGCCGGAGGTGAACGCGGGGCGCAGGGCCGGCCCGGCGACCGCCCCGTACACCGCGACGCCGAGCGCCGTGCCGGCCTGCCGGGCGGTGTTGTTGACCCCGCCGGCCAGGCCGGCGTGGGCGGGCGGGGCGGCGTGCATCGCCGCGGCGACCACGGCGGTGACGATCAGGCCGTCGCCGATCCCGATCGCCAGCAGCGCCGGGAGCAGCGCCGCGTAGCCGCCGCCGGGCCCGGCCGCCAGCAGGGACAGCGACCCGGCGGCGGCGACCGCGGTGCCCGCGCCGAGCGGCACCCGCGTCCCGAACCGGGCGGTGAGGCGGCCGCTGACCGGCGCGAGCAGCACCAGCGGCACGGCCATCGGCAGCAGCATCGCCCCCGCGGCCAGCGCGGGCCGGTGCCCCGCCTGCTGCAGCCGCAGCGTCGCCACGAACAGCATCCCGTTGCTGACCAGGTTCATGATCAGCGCGATGGCGTTGGCGCCGAGGAACGCCGGGACGCGCAGCAGCCCGCCGGGGAACATGGGCGCCGCGGCGCGCCGCTCCGCGGCGGCGAACGCGGCCGCCGCGGCCACGGCGACCGCCGCGGCGACGGCGGCGGTCTCCCCGTGGCCGCGGCCCGCCGCGATGACCGTCCACACCAGCCCGCCGAGGACCAGCGGCGCCAGCGCCGTCCCGGCGCGGTCCAGCGGCGCGTCCCGCCGCTGCCGCCGCGGCTCCCGGACGACCGCGAGGACCCCCGCGACCGCGGCCGCCGCGATCGGGACGTTCAGCAGGAAGATCCACCGCCACCCGGCCGTGTCGACCAGCAGCCCGCCCAGCAGCGGCCCCGCCGGCAGCGCCGTGGAGGAGACGCCCGCCCAGAGCCCCAGCGCCCGCGCCTGCTCGGCGCGCCCCGGGTAGAGCAGGGTGATCAGCGCCAGGCCGCCGGGCAGCAGCAGCGCGGCGCCCGCGCCCTGCGCGACCCGCGCCGCGACCAGCGGCCCGGCGCCGGGCGCCGCCCCGCACGCCAGCGACGCGGCCCCGAACAGGGCGAGCCCGGCGACGGTGACGCGGCGGTGCCCCATCCGGTCGCCGAGGGCGCCGCCGCCGAGCAGCAGCCCGGCGATCGCGACCGCGTAGCCGTCCACGACGCCCTGCAGGCCGGGCAGGCCGGTGCCCAGGGCGCGGCCGATGCCGGGGAGCGCGACGTTGACGATCGTCACGTCCAGCAGCACCAGGAACATCCCGGCGCACAGGATCGCCAGCATCGCGCCGCGGCGCGGCACGGGTCCCGGCGTGCCGGTCGCGGCCTGTCCTGCGGCGGGTGTCGTGGAGTTCATTCCTCCACCGTGGAGCCGGGACGTTTCGGCGCGGCTCGAAGCATCAGCCCGCGCCCGTGTCGGAGACCGCGTGCTCCCTGATCGCGGGGTGCGAACCCTGCCGCATGATTCGCCCCTCCTCTTGCCGCAGGTGTGGCCACCGGCCGGCGGCGGCGTTAACGCAACGAGTGTTGCTTTAGGATCGGGGCCGTGAGATCCGACCGGCACCCGCGGGCCGCGCCCGTGACCGGCGCGGGGCCCGGGAGCGTCCGCCCCGGCGGCCGCACCGCGCGGGTGCGCGACGCCGTCCGGGAGGCGACCCTCGCCGAACTGTCCGAGCACGGCTACCGGGGGCTCACCGTCGAGGGCGTCGCCGCCCGCTCCGGCGTCCACAGGACCACCGTCTACCGGCGCTGGGGCGGCGCCGACGGCCTCATCGCCGACGCCCTCGCCCGCGCCGCCGCCGAACCGTGGCCCGTCCCCGACACCGGCACCCTCGCCGGCGACCTGCGGGCCCTCGCCCGGCTCGTGCTGACCGGCCTCACCGACCCCGCGCAGGGCCCCCTCACCCGCGCGTTCGTGCTGGCCGCCGCGCACAGCCCCGCCGCCGCCCGCGCCCTGCACGACTTCTACGCGCGCCGCCACGAGCAGGCCGCCGCCGCCGTCGAACGCGCCGCCGCGCGCGGCGAGGTCCCCGCCGGGACCGACCCGGCCGAGGTCGTCCGCGCCGCCGTCGCGCCCCTGTACCACCGCGCGTTCATCACCGGGGAACCGGTCGACGAGGCCGCCGCGGACCGCGCCGCCGCGGCGGCCTGCGCCGCCGCCCGGGCGGGCATCCTCACCGCCCCGCCGCCCCAGGCCGGGGCGCCGGGCGGTGCGGGGGGCCGCGCCGCAGACCCTCCCCGCAGCGAACGGCTCGGGTGAGCTCCGCCATCAAAGCGGGGGACGGGGGCGCCGAGCATCTCGCACCAGGCCGTGGCCGGCGGCCGGGACGCCGGCGCCCCGGCCGGATGGCGATCAGGTTCTGATCCGCGTCGATGCGGGCCGTCGCGGTCGGCTCGCCGTCGTCCAGACGGTCACGCTCCCGTCCGCCTCGCCCGGCTTCTCGCCGGGCTCGCTCTGGGACGCGCAGAGCACCGGCGCCGCTTCGGTCCGGCGTCTGGCAGGCAGGCGCCGCGGCCGCGCTCATCTTCGGCGCCGCCCCCGCTTCGTCCGGCGACGCGGGGGCGGGGGATCGCCCCGGCGGCGGTCAGGCGAGGCCGGCGTCGTGGGCCAGCAGCGCGATCTGGGTGCGGTTGTCCAGGTCGAGCTTGGTCAGCACGCTGGACACGTGCGCCTTGACGGTCGCCACGCTCATGAACAGCTCCGCGGCGATGTCGGCGTTGGACCGCCCCCGCGCGATCGCCAGGACCACCTCGTTCTCGCGCGGGCTGAGCCGCGCCAGCGCCGCGCGGGCCCGCTGGTGGGCGCCGGCCTCGGTCGCCGCGCGGTCCATGAGGCGGCGGGTGATGCGCGGCGACAGCATCGGGTCCCCGGCGGCCACCCTGCGGACGGCGTCGACGATCTGCGCCGGCGGGGTGTCCTTGAGCAGGAACCCGCTGGCCCCGGCGCGCAGCGCGTGCAGGATGTTCTCGTCGGAGTCGAACGTCGTCAGCACGATGACCTCGGGCGGGTTGGCGCGGGCGCGGAGGCGGCGGGCCGCGGTGATGCCGTCCACGCGCGGCATCCGCAGGTCCATCAGCACCACGTCGGGCGCGTGCGCGTCGGCGGCCGCGGGCACTTCGTCGCCGTCGGCGGCCTCGCCGGCCACCGTGATGCCGCCCGTGCCGTCCAGCATCATCGACAGCCCGGCGCGGACGAGGGCGTCGTCGTCCACGATCAGCACGCGCAGGGGGCGGGTCACGCCGGCCATGGTAGCCAGGCGCGCAGCCGGAACTCGCCCGCCGCGGCCTCGTGGTCGAGCCGCCCCCCGGCCAGCCGGACCCGCTCGGTCAGCCCCACCAGCCCCGTGCCGCTGCCCGGCGGCGGGGCGTGCCCGGCGTCCTCCCGCAGCCCGTTGCGGACGTCGACGACCAGCCCGTCGCCCGCCCGGCCCTCCAGCACCACCCGCACGGGACGGCCCGCGGCGTGCTTGCGGGCGTTGGTCAGCGCCTCCTGCACCACCCGGTACGCGGTCCGCCCGGCCAGCGGCGGGACGTCCGCGGCGCCGGCCACCTCGTCGCGCAGCTCCACCGCCGCGCCCGCGGCGCGCGACTCCGCCACCAGCCGGGGCACGTCGCCCAGCGCGGGCTGCGGCCGGTCGCCGTCCTCGGCGCCGTCCTCGGCGCGCAGCAGCAGGATCACCTCCCGCAGCTCCTCCAGCGCCTGGTGCACGCCGGCGCGGACCACCCCGGCGGCCTGCGACAGCCGCTCGGGCGGCGCGTCCGGACGGTACTCCAGCGCGCCCGCGTAGGTCGCCAGCAGCGACAGCCGGTGCGCCAGCACGTCGTGCATCTCCCGGGCGATCCGCGTCCGCTCCGCCATCCTCGCCTCGGCGACCCGGCGGCCCTGCTCGGCCTCGGCGCGGCGGGCGCGCTCGCGCAGCGACATCAGCAGCGCGCGGCGCGCCCGGATCAGCGCGCCCCAGCCGACCAGCGCCCCGTACCCGAGCGCGATCAGCAGCAGCCACCACCCGAACGAGATGCCGCGGCTCGGCTGCCACAGCCCCTGCACGACGTGCGCCGCGATCCCCGCCGCGCCGGCGGCCGCCGCGACCGGGAACGGGCGCCGCTGCGCGACGTGCAGCACCCCCATGCTCGACACCGGCGTCGCCGCCGGCGACAGCGCCGCCAGCACGCTCAGCGCCAGCGCGGCCGGGACCGGGCGCCACAGCAGCAGCGGCGACAGCAGCCAGCCCGCCGCCCCCACCGCGATGTCCAGGGTCAGCTCGCCGCCCGCCTGCGCCCGGCCCCAGACCGTCACCGCGATCAGCACGCCCGACACCGCGAGCAGGACCACCGCGCCGGCGAGCCTGCGCTTCCCGCCCGGGACGGCGTCCACCTGGCCGAACGTCACCTCGTTCACCGGCCAAAGGCTAGCCGCGGCCCTCCGGCGCCGACACCGACCAAAGTCGGTGCCCGCCCCTCCCCGGGACGGACCGGCCACCGCCCCTCGCCCGATGCGGCGGCCCCGCCGCACCGGCGACGCTGACCGGACACAAGCCGAACGAACGGAGAAGCACATGTCCACTCGGACCCAGTCCTCTCGGACTCGGCGGGCGCTGACCGTCGCCGCCGCCGCCCTTGCCGCCCTGCTGCTGTGGATGCTGACCGGCCCGGTCGCCGGGCTCCACCCGTCCGCGGAGACCGGCGGCCAGACCCGCGAGGTCGGCGCGGCCGCGGTCGCCGCCGCGAGTCTCCTCGCGGGACTGGCGGCCTGGGCACTGCTCGCCCTCCTGGAGCGCGTCGCCGGCCGCCCCCGCCGCATCTGGACGTTCACCGCCCTGGCCGTGTTGGCGTTGTCGCTGCTCGGCCCCCTCGGCAGCGCCGCCGACACCTCCTCGCTGGCCGTCCTGGCGGGCATGCACCTGCTGGTGGGAGCCGTCCTGATCCCGGGGCTGCGCCTTTCGGCCGGCCCCCGGCGCTCCCAGCCGGCGGACCAGGAGCCGTTCCCGCTGCCCCCTCGATGACCCGGCCGGCCACCACCTACCCCCGACACCC
>NZ_JBIQHY010000023.1:72102-75651 GCF_044508335.1 Actinomadura sp. | reverse complement strand
CGCTGCCGCTCGCGATCTGGACGCTGTCGGCGTTCTTCCGCGAGATCCCGTGGGAGATGGAGCAGGCCGCGCAGGTGGACGGCGCCACGACCTGGCAGGCGTTCCGCAAAGTGATCGTCCCACTGGCGGCGCCCGGCGTGTTCACCGCGGCGATCCTGACGTTCTTCTTCTGCTGGAACGACTTCGTCTTCGGCATCTCGCTGACGTCCACCGACAACGCCCGGCCGGTTCCGGCGGCGCTGGCGTTCTTCACCGGCGAGTCGTTCTTCGAGCAGCCGACCACCGCGATCTGTGCCGCCGCCGTGGTGGTCACGGTCCCGGTCGTGATCATCGTCCTGGCGTTCCAGCGCCGCATCGTGGCCGGGCTGACGTCCGGCGCCGTCAAGGGCTGAGGGGTATCGATGGCCGCCATCACCATGAAGAACATCGTCAAGCGGTACGGCGACGGGTTCCCGGCCGTGAACGACGTGTCGCTGGACATCCGGGACGGCGAGTTCATGATCCTCGTCGGGCCGTCCGGCTGCGGGAAGTCCACGCTGCTGCGGATGATCGTCGGGCTGGAGGACATCACGTCCGGCGAGATCCGCATCGGCGACAGGGTCGTCAACAAGGTCGCGCCGCGCGAGCGGAACCTGTCGATGGTGTTCCAGAACTACGCGCTGTACCCGCACCTCACGGTGTTCGAGAACATCGCGTTCCCGCTGCGCCTCGCGAAGGTGCCGGACGACGAGGTGCAGCGCCGCGTCAAGGAGACCGCCGAGCTGCTGGAGCTGACCGAGCACCTGGACCGCAAGCCGGCGAACCTGTCCGGCGGCCAGCGGCAGCGCGTCGCGATGGGGCGGGCGATCGTCCGGCAGGCCGACGCGTTCCTGTTCGACGAGCCGCTGTCGAACCTGGACGCGAAGCTGCGCGGGCAGATGCGCACCGAGATCTCGCGGCTGCAGCGGCGCCTCGGCGTCACGACCGTCTACGTCACGCACGACCAGACGGAGGCGATGACGCTCGGCGACCGCGTCGCGGTGCTGCGCAAGGGCGTCCTGCAGCAGGTCGGGAGCCCGCGCGAGCTGTACGAGGAGCCCGTCAACCTGTTCGTGGCGGGCTTCATCGGGTCGCCGTCGATGAACTTCCTCCCGGCGTCGGTGGACGGCGGGTTCCTGGACACCCCGCTGGGGCGCTTCGAACTGCGCGACTCCCGCAAGGCCGCCGCGATCGGCGACCGCTCGGTGGTGCTGGTGGGCATCCGCCCCGAGCACTTCGAGGACGCCTCGCTGGTCAGTGAGGAGAAGAAGGCGAAGGGGAGCATCGTCCGGGTCCGGGTGGACGTCACCGAATGGCTGGGGAACGAGCTGTACGCGTACGTCCCCTACGAGGCGCCGGAGGAGCTCGCCGCTCAGCTGCGGGACCTGTCCCGCGAACTCGACAGCGACCAGCTCCGCACGCAGGCCGTCGTCGCGCTGGACGCCTCCAGCCTCATCTCGCCCGGCCGCGAGGCCGAGCTGTGGATCGACACCTCGCGGGTGCACATCTTCGACCCGGCGTCCGGCGAGAACCTCACCCGCGACGAGGAGCGCGTCGAGCAGCTCAGCAGGATGGCCGAGGAGTCGCGCGCGGCGCAGCGCGAGGCCCAGCGCGAGCCCGCGGGCTGATGCACTTCGTGTTCACCCCGCCCGGCGGGTCGGCGGCGGGCCTGCTGGACCTGCCGTGGACGGTGCCGCTGGAGGACTGGGACGACGAGCGGCTCGTGGAGATCCGGCAGCGCGGCCTCTCCCGGCACACGGTCCGCTTCGTCGCCGAGGGCGGGGTCGTGTACGCGCTGAAGGAACTGGACGCGCGGCTGGCGCGCCGCGAGTACCGGCTGCTGCGGCGCCTCCGCTCGCTCGGCCTGCCCGCCGTCGAGGTCATCGGCGTGGTGGTCGACCGCCCCGATCTCGACGCCGTTCTCGTCACCCGGTTCCTGGACTACTCCTCGTCCTACCGCTCGCTGTTCGCCAACGCCCGCTACGGGCATCCGACCGACCGGCTGCTGGACGCGCTCGTGGAACTGCTGGTCCGGCTGCATCTGGCGGGGTTCATGTGGGGCGACTGCTCGCTGTCGAACGTCCTGTTCCGGATGGACGCGGGAGCGTTCGCCGCGTACCTGGTGGACGCCGAGACCGCCGAACTGCACCCGTCGCTCACCGAGGGGCAGCGGGACTACGACATCTCCCTGGCCCGCGAGCGGATCGCGGGGGAGCTGTTCGACCTGGCGGCCGCGGGCACCCTCCCGGCGACGGTCGACCCGATCGCGGTCGCCGACGACACCGTCCGCCGGTACCGGGCGCTGTGGGACGAACTCACCCGCGAGGAGATCCTTTCCCCCGCCGACCAGCGCCACCGCATCGGCGAACGGCTCCGCCGCATCAACTCCCTCGGCTTCGACGTCGACGAGGTCGAGCTGGTGGACGCCGGGCCGTCCGGTGCGCGGCTCCGCGTCCGCACCCGGGTGGCCGAGCCCGGCCACCACCGCCGCCTCCTCATGGCCCGCACCGGGCTGGACGCCCAGGAGAACCAGGCCCGCCGCCTGCTCAACGACATCGCCGCCTTCCGGGGGTATCTCGAACGCGTCCGCGGCGGGCCCGTCCCCGAGGTCGTCGCGGCGAACCAGTGGCTGGCCGAGGTGTACGAACCCGTCATCAACTCCATCCCGCCCGACCTCCGGGGCCGGCTGGACGACGTCGAGCTGTTCCACGAGGTGCTCGAACACCGCTGGTTCCTGTCGGAGAAGTCCGGCCGCGACGTCGGAACGTCGGTCGCCGCGCAGGACTACTTCGCCTCCGTGCTGCCCGCCGTCCCGGAGGACCTGACCGAGACCGGCCGACCCCCTGACAGGACGAGTTGATCGTTTCTGGCACGATCAACGACATGTATGAGCGTTTCGCCCACGAGTATGCGGTCCACGCCGAGCAGAGCGCCTACAACGCCCTCTACGACCGTCCCGCCGTGCTCGGCCTCGCCGGCGACGTGGCCGGGCTGTCGGTCTTCGACGCCGCCTGCGGTCCCGGCCTCTACGCCGCTGAGCTGCTCGAACGCGGGGCGCGCGTGATGGGCTGCGATGCGAGCCCCACCTTCGTCGAGATGGCGCGGGCGCGCACCGGGGGCCGCGCCGACCTGCGCGTCCACGACCTGTCGGAGCCGCTGACCTGGGTTCCGGACGGCTCGTGCGACCTGGTCCTCCTCGCCCTGGCGCCGCACTACATCGACGACCGCGTGGCGCTGCTGTCAGAATTCCGGCGGATCCTGACTCCCGGCGGCGCGATCGTCCTGTCCACAGAGCACCCGACCATGGACTGGGTGCGCCTGGGCGGCTCCTACTTCACGCAGGAACCCGTCGAGGAGTCCCTGAGCCCCGACCGGGACTGGCCGATCCGGGCCTGGCGCCGCCCGCTGACGTCGATCTGCGCCGAGTTCCGCGCGGCCGGCTTCCTCATCGAGGAGCTGCTGGAGCCGCGTCCCGTCCCCGAGATGGCCGACCGCTACCCCGAGGACCACGCCGCGCTGGAGGCGCTCCCC
>NZ_JBIQHY010000023.1:56552-72002 GCF_044508335.1 Actinomadura sp. | reverse complement strand
CCCCGAGATGGCCGACCGCTACCCCGAGGACCACGCCGCGCTGGAGGCGCTCCCCGCGTTCATCGCCTTCCGGCTGGTGCCCGCCCCGGCGCGGTAGGGCCGGTCAACCACCGCACCCGCACGTACGGCCTGTCCAGCGGCAGCCGGTACAAGGCGCTTCATCTCCGCCAGGCGATCAGGACGCCTCGACGATCCGCCACCGGCCCACGTCGCGGTAGTCGGAGTCGTAGATGACCGACTCGTCGCCGTCCTTCAGCTCGTAATGCCGGACGTTGCCGGCCCAGTACCGCAGAATCCGCCCCAGCTCCTTCGCGGGGTCTTCGGCGACGGCGCCCTCGCTCATCTCGACCTCAAGCACGAACTTCACGCTCCCACCTCCACCATCAAGTGTTTCATTGAACTTGCTAGTGAAGGTTCGGTCGCGATCACTGCAGGAAGACCGCCTTGCCGGCTTGGCCGACCATCAAACGCTCTTCACCCGATGACGGCAATCGAGTGGCCGCCGGCTCGACATCGTCCGGGAACTGGCCGACGGCGCCGCCGGCGAGTAGCCGGGCCGCCCTCAGGCGAGCTTCTTCACCAGGAGTTCGAACTCCAGGTCGTCCCGCTTGGGGAGGCCGAAGCGCTCGTCGCCGTAGGGGAACGGGGACTTCTGGCCGGTGCGGGCGTAGCCGCGGCGGACGTACCAGGCGATCAGGTCCTCGCGGACGCTGATCACCGTCATGTGCATCTCCTTGGCGCCCCATTCGTCGCGCGCCACCCGTTCCGCCTCGGCGAGGACCTTCTTGCCGAGGCCGCCGCCCTGGCGGCGCGGGTCCACGGCGAACATGCCGAAGTAGGCGTGGCCGCCGCGGTCCTCCAGCTGGCAGCAGGCGACCAGGGCGCCGCCGTCCTCGGCGATCAGCATGCGGCTTCCGGGGCCGCTCACCGCCTCCGCGACCATGTCCGGGTCGGTGCGCTGCCCGTCGAGGATGTCGGCCTCGGTCGTCCATCCGGCGCGGCTCGATTCGCCGCGGTAGGACGCCTGGACGAGCTCGACCAGCGCCGGGACGTCGGCGGGCGTCGCGGCGCGGAAGGTGGGGTTCGCATCGCTCACGAACCGGACTTTAGCGCCGGGCCGGCGGTGCTCCGGCTTGCGGGGATAATCCTGGATGTCTAGTATCCAGGATTGTGCGGATGAGCGAGGGGGTCGAGTGGGCGATCCACAGCTGCCTGAACCTGACCTGGCTGGAGCCGGGCGAGGCCGTGACGGCGGCCAGGATGGCCGCGTACTACTCCCTGCCTGCGGCGTACATGAACAAGCAGCTGCAGGCGCTCGCCCGCGCCGGGATCCTCACGTCCACTCCCGGCCCGCGCGGCGGGTTCCGGCTCGCGCGCGCCCCGGAGGACATCACGCTGATGGACGTGGTGACCGCGATCGAAGGGCCGGAGGAGGCGTTCCGCTGCGAGGAGATCCTGCGGCACGGCCCCGGTGAGCACGAGGGGGTCGACTACCGCCGGGGGTGCTACGTCTCGCAGGCCATGCGGCGGGCGGAGCTCGCCTGGCGCAGGGAGCTGGCCGGGCAGACCATCGCCGACCTCCGGGACACCGTGGAGCGCCGCCGGCCGTCCGTGCCCGGCGAAACCCGCGCCTGGTTCGCGAACCTGCGCACCTGATCAGGACCGGCCCCGGTAAGGCGTTCGGTCGGCGACTAATTCTGGACATGAGATGTCCGAGAAGGGAAACATCCATGCAGGCACGAATGAACGTCGTGAAGCCCGCCGCGGACGGGTACAAGGCCATGCTCGCGCTGGAGTCGTACATCAACGGCAGCGGCGTCCCCCAGAGCACCCTTGAGCTGGTCAGGCTCCGCGTCAGCCAGATCAACGGCTGCGCGTTCTGCGTGAACATGCACGCCGGCGACGCCAAGAAGGCGGGCGAGACCGACGAGCGGCTCTGGTCGGTGGCGGCCTGGCGCGAGGCCCCCTTCTACACCGACGAGGAGCGGGCGGCGCTCGCGCTGGCCGAGGCGGCCACGCGGATCGCCGACGACCCGGCCGGCGTCCCGGACGACGTCTGGAACGACGCCGCCGCCCACTACGACGAGAAGACCCTCGCCGGCCTGGTCATGGCGATCGCGGCGATCAACGCGTGGAACCGCATCAACGTCACCGTCCGCAACCCCGCCGCCTCCTCCTGACCGCCGTCCGTGAGGGCTACTGGTCGACGCGGCAGTCCGGGCCGATCGGGCGCGTGATCGACCAGTGGCGGTGGAAGTGGCATTTCGACATCTTCCAGCGGCCGTCCTCGATGACGTACTCGTCGTCGTACTCGCCGGCGGCTACGGTCTCGGTGCGGTCGACCAGGTTGACCTGCCGGAACTTCAGTGTCCAGCGGCCGGACGCGGCCGTCTCGCCGTGGACGGTGATGTCCGGGTGCATCGCGTGGTGCATGTCGAGAACGGCGTACCCGCCGTCGGTCTTCTGGAGTGCGATCCGTGCGAAGACCTCGGCTATGCCGTCGGCGTCGTCGAAGGCGCCGAGCCGGCCGTAGTCGATCGAGGCGCCGGAGGCGATGAAGCACGCCCGGAACTCCTCGGGGTCCTTGGCGTCGCACGCGCGCAGGTAGCGGTGCTTGAGGGCCTTGATGTCCTCGATGGCCTCCAGCCGGGCGATGCGCGCGGCGATGTCGGGGCTCGCCATGGTCGCCGACTCTCGTCCGCGGCGGGCGCGCCGTCCAGCGGTGTCCCGGTGACCGGGAGCGAGGAGGATCGCGGCGGGGCGGACGCCCAGGATCGTCGGTATGAGCCTTGGTGAGGGGAACGTCCGGCATCGCATGGTGGACGCCGGCGGCATCGCCCTTCATGCGGCCGAGCAGGGCGACGGGCTTCCGGTGGTGATGTGCCACGGGTTCCCGGGGCTCTGGTACAGCTGGCGGCATCAGCTGCCGGTGCTGGCGGCGGCCGGGTACCGGGCGATCGCGGTCGACATGCGCGGCTACGGGCGAAGCGGTCGTCCGTCCTCGCCGGGCGAGTACGACCGGAGCCGCACGGTCGCCGACATGGTCGGTCTCCTGGACGCTCTCGGCATCGAGGAGGCCGTCTTCGCCGGACACGACTTCGGGGCCGCTCTCGTCTGGGACCTGCCCCAATGGGCCCCTGGACGGGTCAAGGCGCTGATGCAGCTGAGCGTGCCGCGCATGCCCGTCTCTAGGCGTCCGCCCACCGAGATCTACGCGCGGATGGCCGAGCAGCACTTCGTCCATGTGCACTACTTCCAGGAGCAGGGGCCGGCCGACGAGGAACTGGGAGCGGCGCCGGAGCGCTTCCTGGCGAACGTGTTCTGGGCGCTCAGCGGCGGATACCGGTACCTCGACATCTGGCGGCACCCCAGCGAAGGCAACGGATACCTCGATGTGCTGCCGGAGGCCCCGCCCCTCCCCTGGCCGTGGCTGACGCAGGACGAGTTCGCCTACTACGTCGACGAATTCCGCAGGACGGGCTTCACCGGCGGCCTCAACTGGTACCGCGCCTACGACCACGTCTGGAACGAGAAGCAGAGCCGACCGGACGAGCCCGTAACCGTCCCGACGATGTTCCTCGTGGGCGAGCGCGACCCCGTCCTCCAGATGATGGGGCCGGACGCGCTGAAGCAGATGGAGGAACTCGTGCCCGGCCTACGCGAAGTCCACATCGTCCAAAGGGCGGGGCATTTCGTGCAGATGGAGGCGGCCGGCGAGGTCAACGAGGCGATGCTCGCGTTCCTCGCCGGGCTCACGTAGGACGCGCCAGCAGGATCTCCAGGGTGCGTTCGTACAGGCCGGAGTCGCTCTCGCCGGGGATCAGGTAGCCGCCGACCCACGAGCGCAGCATCAGCAGGGCCCGCAGCCGCGCGTCCTCGGCGCCGAACCCGAGATCCTCCAGGCAGCCGGCGATGTGCCCGAGCAGCGCCCGGTCCGCGTGCCGCACCGCCTCCGCCGCCGCGGGCTCGTGCTGCGCCCACAGCCGCATCGCCCGGTCGATCGGCGCGACCTCGCGGCCCAGCGCCTGGATGCGGTGCAGCCGCTCGCGCGGGTCGGCGGTGCTGCCGAGGGACAGGCCCCACACCTCGTCCGTCCGCTCGTGCGCCCACCGGTCGAGCAGCGCCCGCATCAGCTCCGGACGGTCCGTGAAATGCCAGTAGAAGCTGCCTTTCGTGACGCCGAGCCGGGCGGCGAGCGCGTTGATCGTCACACCGCGCTCGCCGGCCCGCGCCAGCTCCTGGTAGGCGGCCTCGATCCAGTCGCGCCGCGACACCCTCGCCTTCGCCGGCCTCGCCCTGGCCGTCATGCCCCCGGCCGCCGTCCGTCAGACGAGGACGACCGGGCCGGGGTCGAGGCCCAGCCCGATCCTGCCGTAGAGGGCGTAGGCCGCGTCCGGATCGAACACCACATGCCCGGAGATCGTATTCACGTCGCGCTGCGCCCGCTGGAAGGGGGAGGAGGTGAACTGGGCGCTCGCGCCGGCGGCGGAGCACAGCTCGTTCACGACCCGCCGGGCGGTCGCGACCACGTGCGCCGCGACGAGCCGGGCCCGCGCCCGGTCCGTCATGTCGAGGGACCGGCCCGACGCCACGTCCCGCAGCGCGTCCTCCAGCAGGAGGCGGGCGGCGGCCAGATCCGCGGTCGCCTCCGCGAACCGGATCTGCCCGCTCATCAGGTCGCGCTGCCGCTGACCGCTGTAGGCCATCACGCGGGTCGCCATCCGCTCGGTGAACCGCGCCAGCACCCCCTCCGCCGCGCCGAGCACGGGCGCCGCGCCGGTCAGCGCGAACACCGGCACCAGCGGCGTCCGGTAGAGCGGCCCCGGGTGGACGCCGGCGCCGGGCGACCGCCCCTCGGTCAGCGCCGGCATCGGCACCGACCGGTGCGCGGGGACGAACACGCCCGGCACCTCGATGTCGTTGCTGCCGGTGCCTCGCATGCCGCTGGTGTGCCACACGTCGTGGACGGTGACGTCCTCCCGCGGCAGCAGGAACAGCCTCGGCTCGATCGCGTCGCCCACGGTGACCAGCGCCATGACCATCACGTGGTCGGCGTGCATGATCCCGCTTCCCCACGACCAGCGCCCGGTGACGGTGTGGCCGCCGTCCGCGGGCTCCGCGGTGCCGGACGGCGACAGGACGCACGGGATCAGCGCGTACGGCCGCTCCGCCCACACCTCGGCCTGCGCCTGCTCCGGGAACAGCCCGACCATCCAGTTGTGCAGCGTGTAGATCACCGACAGCCACCCGGTCGACGCGCAGGCCGCGCCCGCCTCCCGGCACGCCGCCGCCATCGCCTCGAAGCCCAGTTCGGGCCCGCCGAACTTCGCCGGGACCAGCATGCCGAACAGCCCGGCCGCGGCGAGGTCCTCGATGGTCTCGTCGGGCAGCCGCCGCGCCGCCTCCGCCGCCGCGGCGCGCTCGCCCAGCACCGGCGCCAGCTCCCGGACGCGCCGCACGATCTCGCTTCCATACTCCATAGTACGGAAACCATACCTTAAAGTATGTTGGCGCGGTAGAGCCGCCTTCCGTCAGCGGCGGGACGTAGCGTTGACCTGACCGGCGTCTTGGAGGTGTCGTATGACCTCTTCCCCCGTGGAAGACCTCGCCGCGCTGCTGGCGGTGACCGGCGGCCTGGTGGCCGGCGTCCGCCCCGGCCAGTGGGACGGCCCGACCCCGTGCACCGACTGGAACGTGCGGCAGCTGGTCGACCACTTCGTCATCGGCGACCGCCTGTTCGCGACCATCCTCCGCGGGGAGGCGCCCCCGCCGCCGAGCGCTCTCGACCCGAAGGTCACCGACGTTCTCGGCGACGACCCGGTGAAGGCCCAGCGCACGGCCGCGCAGGACCTCCTCGCGGCGCTCTCCGAACCGGGCGTGCTGGAGCGGATCCACCAGATCCCGATCGGCCCGGTACCGGGCGCCGGGGCGGCGTACATACGCGCCACCGAAGCGGTCGTCCACGGCTGGGACCTCGCCCAGGCCACCGGTCAGGAACCCCGCTTCCCGGACGACCTCGTCCAGCAGGTGCTGGACTTCACCCGCGCCAAGCTCGCCGACATCCCGCCGGACCGCACCCCATTCGGCCCGCCGCAACCGGCCCCCGACGACGCGCCGCCCCTCACCCGGCTGGTCGCCCTGCTGGGCCGCTCCGTCCAAGAACAGAACGGCTGAGCCCGCCGGCGGTCTGATCTCAGCGAGCGGCGGGCTCGAAGAGTTCTACGAGGTTGCCGGCCGGGTCGGTGAGCAGGATCTGCCGCCCGCCGGGGCCGGAGACCACGTCGCCCTGGAAGGCCACGCCCTCGGTGCGCAGGCGGGCGATCTCGGCGTCGAGGTCGTCGACGATGAGGTGGATGCGGTTGCGTCCGGCCGTGGCGGGCTCGGGGGTGGCGCGGGCGCCCGAGCTGGCCGGGCCGGACAGCAGCAGCCGCAGGGGGCCGCGCACCACGTCCGCGAAGGCGGGCGCCGGGTCGGTCCGCAGCGTGAAACCGAGATGGGCGGTGTAGAAGTCGACGGCCGCCGGGACGTCGTCGACGAGGTAGCGGACGCTTGCGAGCCGGTCGTTCGTCGTCATCGCGGAGCCTCTCATGATGGGCGGGTGAGCCGCGGGAGCAGGTACCGGACGCGGGTGTCGATCTCCGCCGCCGTCCGGGCGAAGGCGGCGCCTCCGGCCGCGGCCGGGTCGGGGATGCTCCAATGGACGCGCCGGGAATGGTCGCCGAAGTCCGGGCAGACCTCGCGCACCTTGTCGCACAGGGTGATCACGTAGTCGAACCGGCGGCCGTCCAGCGTGTCCAGGTGCCGCGGCCGCCGGTGGGAGATGTCGATGCCGTAGCCGTCCTTCAGCACCCGCACCGCTTCGGGGTGCATCCGCTGCTTCGGAAGGCTTCCGGCGCTGGCCACCTCGATGCGGCCGCCGCCGCGCCGGGCCAGCAGGGCCTCGGCGATCGGGGAACGGGCGCTGTTGCCGGTGCAGGCGAACAGTACGGACGTCCGGGGAGCCGAGGCGGCCGCCGGCGCGGGTCGGTCGTCGCCGAGTGCGGGGTGCAGGGCTGCCCCGGCCGCGGCGAGCGCGTGCGCACAGCGCTCCAGGTCGAGGTGGTAGTAGCTGTCGCGCCCGTCGAAACTGCTGCGCCGCGCCGTGACGAGCCCGCCGCCGCGCAACTGCCGCAGGTGGTAGGAGACCAGGTTCTGCGGCTCTCCGGTCAGGTCCACCAGTTCGCGGACCCGGTAGTCGCTCGCGGCCAGCTCGCTCAGCAGCCGCCACCGCAGCGGGTGGGCGGCCAGCCGGACGAACGCCGGGGCGGCTTGCTCGGAGACTCCCACGGGGTCAGAATACATCAAAGCAGTTTGATGCATATGGCCCGTGGAGGATCGATGGAGCTCCCGTCCCGGCCGGACGGCGGGTCCGGCCGGCTGGCGCGCCGGCTGGGCACCGGGGACGCGGTGATCATCGGGCTGGGCTCGATGATCGGGGCCGGGGTGTTCGCCGCGTTCGGCCCCGCCGCCCGCGCGGCCGGCGCCGGCCTGCTCGCCGGCCTGGCCGTGGCGGCGGTCATCGCGTACTGCAACGCGGTGGCGTCCGCGCAGCTCGCGGCCGTCTACCCGACCTCGGGCGGCACCTACGTGTACGGGCGGGAGCGGCTCGGCCCCCGGTGGGGGTTCGCGGCCGGATGGGGGTTCGTGGTCGGCAAGACCGCGTCGTGCGCGGCGATGGCGCTGACCTTCGCGTCCTACGCGGTTCCCGGCCCGTGGTGGGCGCGGCGGACCGTCGCGGTGGCCGCGGTCGCGGGCCTGACCGCGCTCAACTACCGCGGCGTGACCAAGACCGCGCTGGCGACCCGCGTGCTGGTCGCGACCAGCCTGACCGTCCTCGCCGCCGTGGTGGCCGGGATCGCGGCGGGCGGCGGCGCGAGCACGGCGAACCTGACCGGCTCGGGCATCGGTGGCGCCTACGGCATCCTCCAGTCCGCCGGGCTGCTGTTCTTCGCGTTCGCCGGTTACGCGCGCATCGCGACACTGGGGGAGGAGGTTCGCGATCCGCGGCGCGTCATCCCGCGCGCCATCCCGATCGCCCTGTTCATCGCGGTGGCCGTCTACCTGGCCGTGGGTGCGGCCGCCCTGCTGGCCGCCGGCCCGGACCGCCTCGCCACCGCCGCCGCGCCGCTGGCCACCGCGGTCGAGACCGCCGGTGCCGGGGGCCTGGCCCCCGTGGTGCGGATCGGCGCGGCGCTCGCCGCGCTCGGCGCGCTGCTGTCCCTGATCGCCGGCGCCGGCCGCACCACGCTGGCGATGGCCCGCAACCGCGATCTGCCGGGCCGGCTGGCCGCCGTCCACCCTCGCCACCGGGTGCCGCACCGCGCCGAGATCGCCGTCGCCGCCGCCGTCGGCGTGCTGGCCGCCACCGTCGACCTGCGCGGCGTGATCGGCTTCTCCTCCTTCGGCGTGCTGGTCTACTACGCCATCGCGAACGCCTCGGCCTTCACCCAGCCCGCCCGCGACCGGCGCTGGCCGCGCGCTCTGAACCTGCTCGGCGCCGCCGGCTGCCTGGTGCTCGTGGCCACGCTGCCCTGGCAGTCCGTGCTGGCCGGGGCCGGCGTGTTCGCGGTCGGCCTCATCGGACGGGAGGCCGTCCTGTCCCGGCGCGGCCGGCCCGGCGCCGCGGGCCGGCCGTGACCGCGCGGGACCCGGCCGGTCAGGCGGGGCGCGCGGCAGCCGCTTGAAGCGCCGCGCGGAGATGCCTCTCTCTGCCGGCATGGTCCATTCGCCCGGTCGGCATTGCTCGAATATGAAAGGCCACTCGGAAGCGGATCGTGTCCATCCGCGCGCGGGATGCGACGAATGCGGCCGCGTCCAGTGTGATGACCGAATGTGGCCTAATTCGGCTGGCGAGAACCGGTGGGCGTCGCTATGATCATCCAGCTTTGTCGCAAAACTTCAGAGGGATGTTATGAATATCGACTTCAGTGCCGACGCCACATTCTCGTGGTACGTCGTGTTCCTGCTGGTGTCCGGCATCGCCATGCTCGTCATGGCGGCCATCGGCGGCGGCCAGAGCGCGGGCGAAAGGCTGCTCAACCTCGCGTTCGGCGTGGGCTTCCTCGGCTACGCCGTGTACCTGGGGTTCATCTTCGAGGGCGGTGAGTACTTCATGTTCTTCTACGCCTTCATTCTGCCGGTGCTCATGCTCTTCCGGTTCGTGAAGGCGATGTTCGGCGAACGCCAGAGCGCCTGACCCGAAGCCTTCGGCGCGGCCGCGGGAGCAGACAATCCTCCCGTGGCCGCCCGGCCATTCAAACTGTCCCAATGGCCAGTTAGTGGCTTTTCCGGGAAACTGCTCCCGCGCATAAGGACGTCGGCGCCCGGTGAGTCCGCGGCGCCGAATATCTCCATTCCCGTGGCTGTCCCGGATCCGGGAGGCGCGCGGCATCGCGCCGGTTCCGACGCGTCCGGGGTTCGCGGTGCTCTGGTGGCCGCCGGGGTTCTCCGGCAAGATGCGGATCACCCCCGCCTGCTACGGACCCGGGAGAACTCATGGACGTGGTCATCGTCCTGCTGCTGGTCGCCGTGTCGCTGGGCGGGCTCGTCCTGGTCTACCAGCGCGGCGGCTCGGTCAAGCGTGCGTTCAAGAAGACGCCCCCGTCGACGGTCGCGGACGCCGCCTCCCCGGGGACGTGCCGGTTGTCCGGGCGCGCCGTGGCGGTGGGCACCGCCCCGGTGAGCGAGGCCAGCGGACGTTCCTATCTGGCCCGCGAGCTGGCGATCGTCCCGAGCTCGGACGGGTCGGACGGGACGCACCGGTTCGGGCAGGCGGTCGACTTCCTGCTGGACGACGGCACCGGCGTCGCGCTGGTCAGGGGAGCGGGCGGGCGCGTCGCGGTGGCGCGCGACTACGAGGCGCCGGTGACGACGCTCGACAAGGTCCCCTGGGTGGACGAGCTGCTGCGCGCGGGCGGCTACCGCAACGGTTCCCCGACGACCTGCCGGATCCGCCTGTACGAGGGCGTCATCGAAGCCGGCGGCCAAGTCGGCGTCCTGGGCCGGGCCGAGCCGCCGGACGCCGAAGCCCGCCGGCTGGGCGCGACCCTGGTCATCCGGGGCACGGACTCCGTCCCGCTGATGATCCGCCCCGAACCCCGGACGCCCTGACCGCCGCCGGCGGCGCCCGACGAAAAATCAGATGGGCTGAGCGCACGATCCGGCTAGGGTCGAGCGGTGCCCGAGCTGCAGCGGCTGGACGCCGGCCACGCCCCGGCGGTCCTGGCCTTCGAACTGGCGAACCGCGCCTACTTCGCCGCCTCGATCTCCGACCGCGGCGACGAGTACTTCGACCGGTTCGCCGACCGGCACCGCGCCATGCTGGCCGAGCAGGAGGCCGGCGCCGGCGCCTACTACGTGCTCGTCGCCGACGACGGCTCCATCCTCGGCCGGTTCAACCTCTACCGCATCGAGGACGGCGCCGCCGACCTCGGCTACCGGGTCGCGCGGCACGCCGCCGGCCGCGGCGTGGCGACCGCGGCCGTCCGGGAGCTGTGCCGGCTGGCGGCGGCGCGGCACGGGCTGCGGGCGGTGCGCGCCGCCACCGCCCGCGAGAACGCCGCATCCCGGAGAGTGCTGATCAAGGCCGGTTTCGTTCCGGCCGGCCCGGCCGATCCGGCCGACCTGGGCGGCAAGCCGGGCACGCGGTACCGGCGCGACCTGGCGCCCGCGGGGTCAGACGAGGGCGGCGGCCAGTAGGGCGGACGGCGTCGACCCGGGACTGTTCACCGAGGTGTTCTGGGCGGGCCTGCACGGCCTGGCCACCCTGACCCGGGCCGGGCGGCTGCCGCCGGAGCACACCGAGTCGAGGGTGCGGCTCCTGGTGGACCGCCTCGCCATGCTCTGACGCTCCCGCCCGGGAGGCGCGCGTCCCGGGCGAGATTCCGTCCTAGCGGGCGGGGAGGATCCGGCCCTTCACCTCGCCGAAGCCGATGCGGGCGCCGGACGGGCCTGGGGCGGTGGCCGTTATCGAGACCTCGTCGCCGTCCTCCAGGAAGGTGCGGGGTTCGCCGTTGACCTCGACGGGCTCCTTGCCGCCCCAGGTCAGCTCGATGAAGGCGCCGCGCTGCTCCTTGGCGGGGCCTGAGACCGTGCCGGAGGCGAAGAGGTCGCCCGTCCGGGACGAGGCGCCGTTCACCGTCATGTGCGCGAGCATCTGCGCGGGCGACCAGTACATCTCGCGGTAGGGCGGGCGGGAGACCACCTGGCCGTTCCAGGAGACCTCAAGCTCCAGGTCCAGCCCCCACGGGTTCTTCTCCTGAAGGTAGGGGAGGGGTTCCGGGTCTTGGGGCGGGGTCGCTACGCGGGCGGCCTCCAAGGCCAGGAGAGGGACGACCCAATGGGAGACGGACGTAGCGAAGCTCTTCCCGAGGAACGGCCCAAGGGGGACGTACTCCCACGCCTGGATGTCGCGGGCCGACCAGTCGTTGACCAGGACGACCCCGAACACCCGCTCGGAGAAGTCCTCCGTGGTCACCGGCGTGCCCAGCGGGGAGCCCGTGCCCACGACGAAGCCGACTTCCGCCTCGATGTCCAGGCGGCGGCTCTCACCGAAGGTGGGGGCGTCCTCCCCCTTGCGCTGGCCGGTCGGGCGGACGATGTCCATCCCGGACGGGACCACCGTGCCGGCCCGGCCGTGGTAGCCGACCGGCAGATGCCTCCAGTTCGGCATCAGCGGCTCGGCGCCGGGGCGGAACAGGCGGCCCAGGTTCGACGCGTGGTACTCGGAGGCGTAGAAGTCGACGTAGTCGGCCACCTCGAACGGCATGTGCATGGCGACCGCGTCCACCGGATGCACCGCCTCGTCCAGGACGTCGTCCGTGACCAGGTCGAGGATCTGCTCGCGGACCTCTACCCAGTGCGCGTGGCCCTGCGCCATGAACGGGTTCAGGGACGGAGCCGCGAACACGTCGTCGCCCAGGGCCAGGGCGAGGTCCACCACCGAGTCGGCGACGCGGACGCCCACGCGGGGTGCGGTGCCGGGGGTCGAGAAGACGCCGTAGGGGAGGTTGGCGAGCCCGAAGAGGGAGCCTTCGGGGATCGCGATGCGGGTCATCGAGTGCACTCCTGGAGCGCGGACGCGAGGAGGCCCAGGTCCGCGAGTTCGTTCAGGGGGTCGGTGATGCTGCACGTCCCGAAGGACAGGAAGCGGCCGCGGGCGGCGATCGTCCGGGCCTCGCCCAGCGACGACACGCGGGACGCGACGGACGGGGCGTCGCGGTCGGCGAGGATCGCGGCCAGTTCCGCCACCGGGCGGCCGCGCAGCGCGGCGTCGGTCGCGAGCAGCAGGTTCAGGAAGCCGTGCTGGTGGAAGCCGGTCTCCGGGTCGGTGTTGCGGACGGGATGGTGCAGCCCCGCCGTCGCCTTGAACGGAAGGCGGGCGTCCACCGCGGCCTTGATCCCCGCGGCCAGCTCGTCCGGGCTCGGGTAGAGGTGCGCCTTCACGCCGCCGGTGCGGAACTTCGCGCGGTGCCGGCGGGCCGCCACCGCGGCGATCATCGCGGGCCGGCGGTCGTCGCGCGGGATCTCCACGTAGACCGGCGCGGTGGTGCGGCCGAGCACGCGGAAGAACTCGTCCGGCTGCATGCCGGGCGGCACCGCGATCTCCAGGCCGCGCACGGTGACCGGCAGTTCGGCGGCCCTGGCCAGGGCCTTGGCCGCCTGGCACGGTCCGCCGGGCGCGGTGATCGACACGTCGAGGGGCTCGTCGCCGAGCAGCCGGTCCAGCTCGTCCAGCGCGGTCGCCGGCACGACGAGGGGGCCGACGAGGTCGGCGTACGGGGCGGCGCGGTGCGCGCGGTGGGCCGGGACGGCCTCGGCCAGCGGTGCGAGGCCGGGCGGGAAGACGGCCGCGTCGTCGCAGAGGGCGTGGGCGAACGTCGGGATCATCGCCGCCTCGCCCACGTCCAGGCGTAGCCGGTGTCCTCGCACGCCAGCCCGCCCTCGCCGAGTTCGAGCGGGTGGAAGGTGTCGACCATGACGGCGAGCTCGTCGAAGAAGTCGACGCCGATGCTGCGCTCGTAGGCGCCGGGCTGCGGGCCGTGCGCGAGGCCGCCCGGGTGGACGGAGACCGAGCCCTGGCCGATGCCGGAGCCCTTGCGCGCCTCGTAGTCCCCGCCGCAGTAGAACATGATCTCGTCGGAGTCGACGTTCGAGTGGTAGTAGGGCACCGGGATCGACAGCGGGTGGTAGTCGACCTTCCGCGGCACGAAGTTGCACACCACGAAGTTGTGGCCCTCGAACACCTGGTGGACGGGCGGCGGCTGGTGGACGCGGCCGGTGATGGGCTCGAAGTCGTGGATGTTGAACGTGAACGGGTACAGGCAGCCGTCCCAGCCGACGACGTCGAACGGGTGCCGCGCGTAGGTCATGCGGGTGCCCACGATGCCGCGCGAGGTGCGGTGCTTGACGTAGACCTCGACGTCGGTCTCGTCGGAGAGGAGCGGCTCGCCGGGGCCGTGCAGGTCGCGCTCGCAGTACGGCGCGTTCTCCAGGAATTGGCCGTAGCGGGAGAGGTAGCGCTTGGGCGGCGCGACGTGCCCGGTCGCCTCGATCGCGTAGGCGCGCAGAGGCTCGTCGCCGGTGGGCAGCCAGCGGTGGGTGGTGGACGTCGGGATGACGACGTAGTCGCCCTGCTCGGCGTTCAGCGCGCCGAAGACCGTCTCGACCGTGGCGGCGCCCGACTCGACGTACACGATCTCGTCGCCGGTCGCGTTGCGGTACAGCGGCGAGTCGGCGGCGGAGACGACGTAGGAGAGGCGGACATCGCCGTTGGCGAGGATCACCCGCCGCCCGGTGACGACGTCGGTCTCGGCCCAGGTCTCCTTGGGGAACAGGTCGTGCAGCTTCAGGTGCCGCGGCTTGAGGGGGTGGTTGGGCGTCGTCGCCGTGTCCGGGACGTCCCAGGTCCGGGAGTCCGTGATCGCGGACGGGATGTCCCGGTGGTACAGGAGGGACGAATCGGAGGAGAACCCCTCCTCGCCCATCAGTTCCTCGAAGTAGAGCCGCTCCTCGCCGTCCCTGTGCTGGGTGTGGCGTTTCGGCGGCACGTGGCCGACCCGGCGGTAGTGGGCCATGTCCGTCGCCTCCGATGGTTAATGCATTAACTACTTTGTGCCGACACTACGACTCTTCTCCCGCCCGGGGAAGGGTTAACTGCGTTCCCGCACGTCGAAGGAGGTGCGGCCGGCGATCAGCTTGTCCAGCAGCATGATCAGCATCCGCTGCTCGGTCTCGCTCAGCGTGCTCGCCCACTGCCGCTCGCGCGCGTGCTGCCCGGCGAAGATCTCCAGCATCGCCTCGCGGCCCCGCTCGGTCAGCGACAGGATCACCGACCGGCCGTCCCGCTCGCCGGGCGTGCGGGCCATCATCCCGTCCGCGATGAGCGTCTTGGCCAGGTTGGACACGGCGGCCCGGCTCATCCCGGCCAGCGTGGCGGCGCGTCCGGGCTCCAGCGGCCCGGCCAGCCAGGTCACGAACAGCAGCCGGAAGCCGGCCCAGGAGTGCCCGCGCGGCCGGTGCACCGTGGACTCCAGGTCGTAGGTGACGATCGCCGAGGCGCGGTTGAGGGTGAGCAGCAGCCTGGTCGCGAGCCGGTCGGGGAACCCGAACTCGTCCGCGAGGCGGCGTCCCGCGAGGTCGACGAACGTCCAGAAGTCGGGATCGTCCCGCTCGCCGTCCGCGCTCATGCCCTCGCCGCCAATCCGATTCATGGTTTGACCATTTAACCCGGTGGACGGGCTCAGCGGAATTCGCGGGCGATCTCGGTGAGGGCCTCGTCGACCACCTCGGCCATCGTGCGGGCCGGCTGCTCCTCGATCCAGGTGAGGGACGCGATGCGGAGGGCGGTCATGAAGGCGCCGGCCATCGTGCGGCAGCGCAGCCCGCCGGGCGGGAGGCCGTCGCGGGCGGCGATCAGCCCGGCGAGGGATCGCTCCATCCCGGCGTACTGGGCGAGCTGCCGGGCCAGCACGGACGGATGGTTGCGGGCGAGGCGGACCTGCGCGGCCCAGTGCGGGTCCATGGGGCCGAACTGCTCGTGGACGGCCTCGAACGCCGCGCGCAGCGCCGTCCAGGACGACTCCTCCGGGGGGCGGGCCTCGAACGTCTCCAGCAGGGAGCGCATCCGCTGCTCGCCGCCGTAGAGGAGGGCCTCCTCCTTGCCGCCGAAATAGTTGGAGAAGGTGCGGCGGGACACGCCGGCGGCGTCCGCGATGGCCTCGACGGTGACCGCGTCCAGGCCGTGCTCGACGGCGAGGCGCATCGCGGCCTCGTGCAGGGCGCGGCGCGTCGCCTCCTTCTTGCGCTCGCGCAGCCCGCCCTTGCCGCCGCGCGGCGCGCCGTCCCGCGGCCCGCTCCCGTCCCGCGGCCCGCTCCCGTCGTGCGGCCCGCTCCCGTCGTGCGGCCCGGTGC